>DAIDLK010000072.1 GCA_027449525.1 Legionellaceae bacterium
CAGGCCGCCGCGGCAGGTACAAGTATCTGGCGATGAAAAGCAGGCGCGTGTCACGGATTTAATCAATGCTTACCGCACCCAAGGGCATTTAGCCGCCCAGCTTGATCCACTTAAAATGACCCCTGCGCGGAGTGTGCCGAGCTTAGGGTTGGCCTACCATCAATTAAAGGATTCTGACTTAAAGCGGGTATTTTTTGCTGGAGCCAGCTTAGCGGCAGCTCCTATTGCATTAGCCGATTTGCAGCTGATTTTGCGTGAAACGTATTGTGAACACCTTGGTCTAGAGTACATGCACTGCACGAATCCAGAAGAGCTGGCTTGGTTTCAACAAAAAATCGAACCCGTGCGAGGTCGTCCGCGGTTCGACGCGCAACGAAAACGCCAGATTTTAGCTGAGCTGATTGCCGCCGACGGATTAGAGCGCTATTTAGGCACACGTTATGTTGGCCAAAAGCGTTTTTCCTTGGAAGGTGGTGATGCGTTTGTGCCAATGATGAAAGAAATTATTCGTTTATCCGGTCAAATGGATGTTAAAGAAGTTGTGATTGGGATGGCACACCGTGGTCGATTGAATGTTTTAGTGAATGTATTGGGTAAAGAGCCAGCAGAATTGTTCCAAGAATTTGAAGGTAAGATAAAACTGGAGCGAACCGGTGATGTTAAATACCATCAGGGTTTTTCATCCGATTTACCGACTGAGAGTGGTGCGGTGGTACACGTGGCCTTGGCGTTTAATCCTTCTCATTTAGAAATTATTGGTCCAGTGGTTGAGGGCTCTGCCCGCTCCCGTTTGCACCGACGCGACGATCTGGTCGAAAAAAACACCGTTGTTCCGGTTGTTGTGCATGGTGACGCCGCCTTTGCTGGTCAAGGTGTGGTCATGGAGACGTTTAATTTTTCGCAAGCTCCGGGATATTGTACCGGTGGTACGGTACATATTGTGATTAATAATCAAATTGGCTTTACAACGAGCAATCCGCTGGATGCGCGTTCTAGTTTGTACTGCACTGATGTGGCTAAAATGGTGCAGGCACCCATTATTCATGTTAACGGCGAAGATCCGGAAGCCGTCGTGTTTGCCACTCAAATAGCGTTTGAATTTCGCATGCGCTTTAAGCGGGATGTGGTGGTTGATTTAATCTGTTATCGAAGAAATGGGCATAACGAAGCGGATGAGCCAGCCGTCACTCAGCCGCTGATGTATCAACACATTAAGACCATGCTCCCTTTGCGTGAAAGCTATGCTCAGGCGTTAATTAGTGATGGTTTAACCACAGCAGAAGAGGTGAAACAGCTGATAGACGATTACCGCGATGCGTTAGACGCCGGTAAGCCTGTGGTAGAAACCCTGCGTGAGCACTATCAAGGCAAACGCATAGTTGATTGGTCAATTTATCTCAAGACCAAATGGACTGAGGCGACTGATACAGCGGTTAGCCTAGGGGTACTACAGAGTTTATCGCAACAATTCAACACCCTACCCGTGGGTTTTACTGTCCATCCAGTGGTCAAAAGGCTACTGGCTGAGCGGAGTGAAATGGCCGCAGGCACCTTACCATTGAATTGGGGTTACGCTGAAACCTTAGCTTACGCCACGTTGTTGCACGAGGGGCACAGCGTGCGATTATCGGGACAAGATTGTGGCCGAGGTACCTTTGCTCATCGGCACGCTGTTTTGCACGATCAAGTCACGGGCAGCACCTTTATCCCTTTGCAAAAATTAGCCAGTGACCCCTGTCAACCATTCGATGTGATTGACTCTGTGTTGTCTGAAGAGGCGGTACTAGCCTTTGAATACGGTTATGCAACGTCAGAGCCGCACAGTTTAGTTCTTTGGGAAGCGCAATTTGGTGACTTTGCTAATGGAGCACAGGTTGTGATTGACCAATTCATCAGCTCAGGTGAGCAGAAATGGGGGCGTTTGTGTGGCTTAGTGATGTTGCTACCACACGGGTACGAGGGACAAGGCCCTGAGCACTCTTCTGCTCGCTTGGAGCGCTTTATGCAATTGTGTGCTCAACAAAACATTCAAGTCTGTACACCCACGACTCCGGCGCAGATATTTCATTTATTGCGTCGACAAGTGTTGCGGCCCTACCGAAAACCGCTCATTGTTATGACGCCTAAAAGCTTGTTGCGTCACAAGTTGGCAGTATCCACGTTGCAAGACTTATCAACCGGTTCTTTCCAGGTAGTTCTTCCTGAGGTGGATGCATTGGATGCGAATAGCGTCACAAAAGTGGTGCTGTGTTGTGGAAAAGTTTATTACGATTTGTTGCAATACCGCCGAGAAAAGCAATTGCAGCAGGTTGCTATTATCCGCATCGAACAATTGTATCCATTCCCCAAAAAAGCGTTGGTGACGGAGCTAAAGAAGTACCCTGCAGCGCAAGGTGTTGTTTGGTGCCAAGAAGAGCCGCAAAATCAGGGTGTTTGGTTTTCTTCACAACATCATTTATTAGAATGTCTTACGCCCAAGCAAACCTTGACCTATGCTGGGCGAGAATTTGCTGCTTCCCCGGCAGTTGGAAGTTCGGCTTTGCATGCTAAACAACAACACGCCTTAGTGGAGCAAGCATTACTCGGTTCGGTCAGTCATTAACTATTACATAGGGTCAACATCATGTCGATTGAAGTGAAAGTCCCCGTATTACCGGAATCCGTGGCTGATGCCACGATTGCCACTTGGCATAAAAAAGTAGGTGATAGCGTGGTGCGAGATGAGAACATGCTCGACTTGGAAACGGATAAAGTGGTGTTAGAAGTACCGGCACCTGCTGATGGTATTGTAACCGCTTGCTTATTTGCCGAGGGTGATAAAGTCAACTCTGGTCAACTATTAGCTCAAATTGAGCCAGGACACGCTGTTGCAAGTGCCTCACCACCAGCAACGCCTGCACCAACGCCTGTACCAACACCTGTGTCTGATGCAGCGGCTGGTCCTGCGGTGCGGCGCTTACTCGCTGAGCATGAGCTACACCCAACCGTAGTAAGTGGCTCTGGTAAAGAGGGGCGGATTACGAAAGACGATGTGTTGTCGTTTATCGCCCAGAATCGATCAATACCGCAAACGATTCCGATGTCATCTAGTCTGCGTGAGGAGCGTCGCGTGCCGATGACACGCTTGCGCGCGAAAATCGCCGAGCGTTTGGTAGAAGCGCAACATCAAGCGGCGATGCTCACCACGTTTAACGAAGTAAATTTAAAAGCCATTATGGATTTACGGTCGACCTACAAAGACAGTTTTGAAAAAAAACACGGGGTAAAACTTGGGTTCATGTCGTTTTTTACAAAAGCAGTCGTTGAATCGTTAAAACGTTTTCCAGCGGTTAATGCGTCAATTGATGGTCAAGATATTGTTTACCATGGTTATTTTGATATTGGGGTTGCTGTGTCTTCGGAGCGGGGTCTGGTGGTTCCGGTGATTCGTGATGCTGATCAATTGAGTATGGTTGATATCGAAAAAGCGGTGCTCGATTTTGGTGGTCGTGCGCGCAGTGGTAAATTAACCCTGGAGGAAATGCAAGGCGGTACATTTACCATCACCAATGGTGGTGTATTTGGTTCGTTGTTATCGACTCCAATCATTAATCCGCCGCAAGCCGCTATTTTAGGCATGCATAAAATTGAGGAACGTGCGGTGGTGATTGCAGGTCAGGTGGTGGTTCGACCGATGATGTACGTTGCCTTAACGTATGATCACCGCTTGATCGATGGCAAAGATTCAGTGCAATTTTTAGTGAGCGTCAAAGAATTACTAGAAGACCCTTCCCGTTTATTGCTTAATGTTTAAAAGGTGTACAAATGAACTTACATGAATATCAAGCCAAGCAGCTATTTGCTGACTATGGATTACCGATCCCACGTGGTCAAGTTGCTTACGATATCGATGATGCGTTACAAGTTGTGACCCAACTGACGTCGCCCAACTGGGTTGTTAAAGCACAAGTGCATGCTGGAGGGCGGGGAAAAGCCGGCGGGGTGAAGGTAGTTAGCACAAAGCAAGAATTAACTGAATTTATTCAGTCACTGCTTGGAACGCGTTTAGTAACTTATCAAACGGATGCGCGTGGGCAACCGGTAAACGCGGTATTAATTGAAGAGACCTGCGCCATTGATCGTGAATTGTACCTTGGTGCGGTCGTTGATCGTGCCACTCGAAGCGTGGTCATCATGGCCTCAACTGAAGGTGGGGTAGACATTGAAACAGTAGCTGCCACATCGCCTGAAAAGATTTTACGGGTTAGAATTGATCCGCTCGTGGGTGTGATGCCCTATCAAGCACGTGAGTTAGGTTTCAAATTAGGTTTAACGGTGGCTCAAATGAAATCCTTTACTGATTTGATGCTCGGTCTCGGAAAAATGTTTATTGAGAGTGATTTGAGCTTACTCGAAATTAATCCCTTGGTGGTGACGAAAAGCGGTGATTTGGTGTGTTTGGATGGGAAAGTCGCTATTGATGATAACGCGATGTACCGTCACCCTAGACTAAAGGTAATGCGCGATGTCACCCAAGAAGATGAGCATGAAAATCGTGCGCATGATTGGGAACTCAACTATATTCGCCTGGATGGTAACATTGGCTGTATGGTCAACGGCGCAGGTCTTGCCATGGCCACGATGGATGTGATTAAGCTGCATGGCGGTGAGCCAGCTAACTTTCTTGATGTTGGGGGCGGTGCAACTAAAGAGCGCGTCTGTGAGGCATTTAAGATTATTTTATCGGACACGAACGTACAAGGCATTTTAGTTAACATTTTTGGTGGCATCGTCCGTTGCGACTTAATTGCTGAGGGTATCCTCGCTGCTGTGAAAGAAGTAGCTGTGAATGTACCAGTTGTGGTTCGCTTAGAGGGCAATCAAGCGGAAGCCGGTGCAGAGATTCTCAGTCGCAGCGAATTGAATGTCATCGCGGCGAACGGTTTGACCGATGCGGCGAAAAAAATTGTGGCAGCAACTGCTTAATTAAGAGGGTAACAATGAGTATTTTAATTAATCGACAAACCAAAGTCATTTGTCAGGGTTTTACTGGCAAACAAGGTACTTTGCATTCAGAGCAAGCCATTGACTACGGCACTAAAATGGTAGGTGGAGTCACGCCTGGCAAAGGCGGACAAACGCACTTGAATTTGCCCGTGTTTGACACCGTACGTGATGCGGTGGACGCTACTGGGGCAACGGCCAGCGTCATCTATGTTCCTGCTGCATTTTGCAAAGATTCTATCTTAGAAGCGGCCGATGCCGGTATTGAATTGATTGTGTGCATTACTGAGGGCGTGCCTGTAGTGGATATGCTGCTAGTTAAAGCATACTTGGATCAACATCCATCCATTCGTTTAGTCGGACCAAATTGTCCTGGAGTAATCACACCTGGCGCATGCAAAATCGGTATTATGCCTGGCTCTATTCATAAGCCAGGTCGTGTTGGAATTGTGTCTCGTTCGGGTACACTAACCTATGAAGCGGTTAAACAGATGACGGATCGAGGTTTTGGCCAGAGCACGTGTGTGGGTATTGGTGGAGATCCAATTCCAGGGATGTCATTCATCGATGTGCTGACTCTATTTGAAACTGATCCAGAAACGGATGTGATCATTCTCGTTGGAGAAATTGGTGGTTCTGCTGAAGAAGAAGCGGCTGAATTTATAAAAGAG
>DAIDLK010000073.1 GCA_027449525.1 Legionellaceae bacterium
TGGCAGCCATTGGTTTGAATAAATAATTTTTTGACCATCATGTGTTTCCTGTGCTGTGAATAGGGTTGGCGCTAAAAGGATAATTTTAAGGCTTGCCAATAGTGGTTGTACAGGTGGTGCATTGGTTCGCTCACGTCGCGCTGCAGTATAGCACGTTTGAGCGTGTCTTGATCGGGATACACCAAGTGATTTTCACGCGTGCGTCGAGGCAATAAGGCTAACCCTGCTTGGTTGGTGATGGCATGCCCAGTCACTTCTGCAACGTGAGCGGCCGTTTGTGCTTCGAGCATAAAATCAATGAACGCGTACGCGGCAGTAAGGTGTGGCGCCTGCTTTGGTATAGCAAAACAATCCACCCAAAGCACAAACCCTTCTGCAGGGTAGATAAATTGTATGGCTGGGTTTTCACGTTGGGCTTTGTAGGCATCACCATTCCAAGCGGTTGCTACACTAACGTCTTCATCGATTAAAATGGTTTGAATGCCTTCACTGGCAAATAATTTAATGTTGTTTTTTAACGCC
This sequence comes from Legionellaceae bacterium, assembly GCA_027449525.1. Classification (GTDB taxonomy): domain Bacteria; phylum Pseudomonadota; class Gammaproteobacteria; order Legionellales; family Legionellaceae; genus JAGVJT01. Next base: position 523 of record DAIDLK010000073.1, read on the forward strand.
AGCAAGTGCTCAAAAGCTTGTTTTAAATGGTCCGGATTGGTGTCATTAGGTGAATAATGCAGGCTTAAGAGTGCCAGCGCAAAGACATCACGTGCATCATCGAGCAGCATGAGTTGGTGTTGAAAGCGGCTGGACCATAAGTCTTGCCAAGCTTTGGGTGCAGGCTGAATTTGTTGGCTATTGTAGGCAATCCCTGTTGCTCCCCAAATAAATGGAATACTGTACTGGTTATCGGGATCATAGGCATTGTTTATGAATTGGGGAGCTAGGTTTCTGTAATGGGGTAATTGCTTTTTATCGATTGGTTTTAATAAGTTGTGTCGACGCATGCGCTCTACAAAATACGCCGAGGGTAAAATAACGTCGTAACGTGCTGATTGACTCGCAGAAAGCTTCGCAAACAACGTTTCGTTGTTGTCGTAAGTTGTTAAATTAACTTTTATGCCGGTGGCATCGGTAAATTGCTGGATAACGCTTGCGGGGATTTCTCCACCCCAAAGGTAGACATTCACGACCGATTCGGCCCTACATAATGATGAGATAAAACACAACAGAAGCACCAGGCGTTTTAGCATGTTTTACTCCGCTTGAGTCGTTGCGCCGTGATGACCAGGAGCATGGACAAGAGAAAAATGATGCTGCACAGTGCGTTGAGCTCCGGAGTAATTCCAGCACGAACCAGCGAATAAAGGATCAGTGGTAAAATTGAAAATTCAGGTCCGGCAACAAAGTAGCTGATCATCACATCGTCTAAGGAGAGTGTGAGTCCTAATAAAAAAGCGCTCAAGAGTGCCGGCCATACCAGGGGAAGAATAACGTGTGTGATGGCCCTACGGTGTGAAGCACCTAGATCCACGGCGCTGTAATAAAAATTGATGGAAAGGTTTCGCATTTGATGGTGCAAAGTAACGATCACAAACGGCAAGCAGAGGGTAATATGCGCAATGAGCAGGCTCACAAAGCCGAGCGGTAGGTCCACTGCACTAAAAAAAACTAAGAGGGCAATACCAAATACCAAATCGGGTAAAACAATGAGTAAGAGTAACAGGCTAAAAAAGGATTGGTGGGTTTTTTTCATCAGGAACAGGCGCGTACAGGCTAAAAAACCCATGATACTTGCAATGCCTGAAGCACAAACACCCAGTAGGAGTGAATGCCAAAATGCCACCCACAAGGCGTGATCACGGAGTAATTCGCTGTACCACATCCATGAAAAATGCTGCCAAACCAACGAAAAACGTGCGGAATTGAAAGAATTAAGAATAACGATTGCGATGGGCAAGTACAGCAAGCCGTAAATGAGTATCAAATAGCCGATGGACCATTTGCGTATCATGCCGTAAGCTCCCGCGATTTGTTGGCAATCGTCAGCATTAGCAGTAAAACGGCGGTTAATAGTACGCTCGTGGCGCAGCCTAGTGGCCAGTTTTCTTCGATAAAAAATTGATTTTGAATTAAATTGCCCAGCAAAATTGAGCGTGCACCACCCAGGATATTGGGGATATAAAAGAGCGTCATGGCCGGTAAAAAGGTCAGCATTGAGCCGGATAAAATACCTGGCAGGGTGTGCGGTAGAAAAATCCGATAAAAAACGGTCCAGTGATTAGCACCCAAATCACGTGCGGCTTCCAATAAACGAAAATCAAATCGCTGCATTTGCGATAATAAAGGCAATACCATAAAAGGGAACAAGGAATAAATTAAGCCAATGATCACGGTGGTATTCGTATACATCAGTGCAAGGGGGTGCTGGATCACACCGAGTTTGAGTAGCAGCAAGTTAAGAATACCGTGCGTTTTGAGTAGGGCAATCAGTGCGTAGGTGCGAATCAGAGAGCTCGTCCAAAACGGGATAATAATCAACATGAGCAACAGTGATTGGTGTTTTGATTGGGTCAGAAAAAAACTAAATGGGTAAGCCAGTAACAAACAAATACCCGTGGTGACGCAGGCCAATACCAATGAGCGTGAAAGCACCTGTGCGATAGCCGGTGTTAGCAAAGCGGTGTAGTGCTGCAGCGTCAAGGGAAGACCCATGTTGTGGGTGGCGTCAATGGATAAAAAACTACTGGCAACCACGAGCGCTAGAGGCAATAGGCCGAAAAAGTTGAGCCATAACTTGACCCCAACGAATGCATTATTGGGCTTTGGCACGCTCACCCTCATAAGGCAAAATAAATTCCCATCCACGAAACCAATGCACCCAAACCCGCTCGTTTAATGCGTATTCTAGTTTGTCATCATCTTCGTCGAAGAATTCTGACGCATTAATAAGCTTGCCTGAGGCCAGCTTTACTGTCACGTCAACGGTTGAACCTTTATAAACAATGTCAGTAATCTCTCCGGCTAACATGCCGCGAGTGTCTTCCACTTCCTGTTCGCCCCAGACACGAATGTCTTCCGGTCTGACCATCAAATGAAAACGATCGCCAGGTTGTGCTGCGAGGGTATTTTTACAGCACAGTTCAATGGTTTCAATGGTGGTGTACAGATCATCACCCTGAACTGCTGTGACGGTTAAATCGAATAAAGCTGCTTCACCGATGAATTGTGCCACGTGTAAATTCGTAGGAGTCTCGTAAACTTCGCGCGGAGAACCGATTTGTTCAATGTGGCCATGATTAAATACCGCAAGGCGGTCAGACAAGGATAACGCCTCCTCCTGATCGTGCGTGACAAAGATAAACGTCATGTTCAAGGTTTTTTGTAGTTGTTTTAGTTCATTTTGCATGGACTTTCGCAAGCGATAATCCAGCGAACTCAGCGGTTCGTCCAATAACAGCACCTGTGGTTTGTTCACCAGCGCACGCGCAATGGCCACGCGCTGCTGTTGTCCACCGCTAAGCGAATGAATAGCACGGTGACCATACGAATCCAGCTGAATCAGTTGTAATACCTCGTTCACTCGTGTTTTAATTTCAGTAGGCGGCAATTTTTTGCAGCGTAACCCAAAAGCGACATTTTCAAACACGGACAAATGCGGAAAGAGAGCATAATTTTGAAAAATGGTGTGCACATCACGCTGCTGGGGAGGGAGGTGGGTAACACACTGCGTGTTGAGAAAAATATCGCCTTGGCTCGGGGATTCGAAGCCAGAAATCAGACGAAGTAAGGTGGTTTTTCCGCAGCCGGATGGGCCGAGTAAGGTAAAAAATTCCCCTGGGTAGACTGATAGACAGATGTCATCCAGAACAGGTAGCGAACCAAACGTTTTTGAAACGTGTTTGATTTCAATCAGAGGAGCATACATGGTGGGAATCTTACACAAAGGTTAAATTATGCAATTAACCAATTAAAAAAGCAATAAATTCAGCTATAATGCGCCAAATCAGTTAATGTGTAGGAGAGGTTATGCCAATTTATGAATACGAATGCTCACAGTGTCATCACGCCTTCGAATTAGTCCAAAAAATATCGGCGCCAGTGGCCACGCATTGTGATGAATGCGGACAAGAAACCGCAAAGCGATTGATTTCTGCAGCTGGTTTTCAATTGAAAGGCACCGGTTGGTACGCGACCGATTTCAAAGATAAGCCTAAAACGATGCCGACGGCTCAATCGGCGGATGCAACAGCGACGTCCACATCTTCTGATAAAGGCTCGGCCACGTGAGAGGAAAATCGTTACGCAGCTATTTGTTAGCCGGTTTAGTCGTTTGGCTACCGGTGTTAGTCACCTTGATGGTGCTGCGCTTTATCATCGATTTATTTGATCAATCCATTGCACTGTTGCCGTTGGCGTATCAGCCCAAGCAGTGGCTCGGTTATAACCTCCCTGGGTCGGGATTAGTGTTATCGCTTGTGGTATTGTTTTTCACGGGTCTTGTTGCAACCAATTTCTTGGGACAACGCTTGGTGACATGGAGTGAATCAATTTTAGAACGTATCCCGTTAGTGCGGTCAATCTATCCCGCTACCAAACAAATGATTCAAACGGTTTTCGCAAGTAATAGTCAGGCGTTTCGCAAAGTGCTATTGATTGAGTATCCGCGTCAAGGAATTTGGAGTATTGGTTTTCAAACGGGTAGAGTTCGCCAGCCAATCAATCATGCGATTGGGCTGGAAATGGTGTGTATTTTTATTCCCACCACACCTAATCCTACCGGAGGATTCTTAGTAATGGTGCCCAAAGACGAAACACTAGAATTGTCGATGAGTGTGGATGAAGCTTTCAAACTAATTGTGTCACTTGGGGTGATGCAGGGGGTGTGATGATTTGCGCGCATTAATCTCAAGCCTTGTTTTAGGCAGTTTGTTGTTTGGGTCAGCGGTGTGTTCTGCTGATGCGACGGATGGTTATCCGGCGTTGATTCATTACTTGAGCGTCGAAAAAGCCAACTTGACCGCTAACCTTCAGGATGCCACGCAGCGTGATTTACCCCAACGTGCAACGGAAATTGCGGTTGAGTCCAATGAGGTCGCCAAACGAATTGCCACCAATCAAGCTGAGCGCGCTGGTTTACAACGTTTTTTGGTTAACCAACAGGCCAATGAAACGGAATTAGCTGATGAATTAAAACGGTTACAAAATGTTTCGTTCAGTCGCAGTGACGATACAAAGCTTCAAGCGCGAATCAATCAGCTCAAGGGAGTGTATGCGACGAACACAAAAGCCATTGGGATCATTGAAGAGAATCTAGCGCTGGTGAATCAATATCAGCAGGTTCTGGCGGCGCGTGCACAGGCGCTGATGTTACTAACAATTGAGCAACAAGCAGCCGAAGAGCAAGCGCTTTACCAAGCGCGCATTAACGAGCTCGAGCAGTCGCGTCAAGTACTGTATCAAGTGAACGTTGGTTTAGCGCAGCAAAACACTCCAGCCGCACAATTGGCCGATGAACAACTTGTCTACAATAACTTACACATCGCGTTGCTCGATGATGAACTGACCGTCTTGCGTGGGCAATTGAAACGCGTGAACGCGAATCTCGCCTACGCTCAGCATGCTGACATCGGTAGTCTTGAGTCGTTAATTCAGGTGTTGTCGCACAACACGGATCAAAATTCGCGCATTATGGCGGCCTGGTCTGAACA
>DAIDLK010000074.1 GCA_027449525.1 Legionellaceae bacterium
GCGATTAGTCCTTAATCGTTATACCAAACTCAGTTTAAAAAAAAAGCGTAGAAAACTACGCTTTTGGGAGCTCACAAGACGCTTACTCGTTGTCTTTATTGGCTATCTTTTCTTTCAATAAATCACCAATTGTTGTTGGAGTAGCCGCATCGTTGGCTTTAGAGTACTTCTTAATCACCTCAGCTTGCTCTTCCATGTCTTTAGCCTTTACTGACAACGCAATTGCACGATTCTTTTTATCGACCGTAACGATTTTTGCTTCCAGCTCATCACCAACAGCAACTAAAGCGGACGCATCCTCAACTTTGTCTTCAGATAATTCGCTGGCTCGAATGGTACCAGTTACTTCATTGGCCAGCTCCACCGTAACCGCTTTGGGTGTTACTGCGGTCACTTTGCATTTTACCACAGCTCCTTTGGGGAATTCTTCAACAAAACTGCTGAATTGGTCACCTTCTAATTGTTTAATGCCAAGTGAAATTCGCTCACGGTCAGCATCAATTGCCAGGATGACTGAATCCAGCTCTTGACCTTTTTTGAAATGCTTGACCGCTTCTTCACCCGCTTCAGTCCAAGAGATATCCGATAAATGCACTAAACCATCGATGTCACCGTCTAAGCCAATAAAGATACCAAAGTCGGTAATGGAGCGTATTTTACCCCTTACTTTCTGACCCTTAACGTAGGTCGCTGAGAATATTTCCCACGGATTACCTTGGCATTGCTTCATCCCCAATGAGATACGACGACGCACTTCGTCAATTTCCAGTACCATCACCTGCACCACATCACCCATGGCAACTACTTTGCTTGGATGCACGTTTTTATTCGTCCAATCCATCTCAGACATGTGCACTAAGCCTTCGACGCCTTCTTCAATTTCAACAAAACAACCATAATCGGTAATATTCGTGACCTTACCCTCTAGTTTTTTGCCAATAGGATAACGTGCTACAAGATCAACCCAAGGATCATTACCTAATTGTTTCATACCGAGCGAAACGCGGTTGCGTTCACTGTCGAAACTCAGCACTTTCACTTTAACATCTTGTCCAACGGACAACACTTCACTAGGGTGTTTAACCCGTTTCCATGAAATATCCGTAATGTGCAATAAACCATCAATGCCACCGAGATCAATAAACGCACCGTAGTCGGTTAAATTCTTCACCACACCATCCAGCTCTTGGCCGTCGTGTAAAGATGCAAGCAACGCTTGTCGATCAGCACTGCTTTCTTCTTCAACCACCGCGCGACGAGAAACCACAATGTTATTACGCTTCAAATCCATTTTAATGACTTTAAATTCTAATTCTTTGCCTTCAAGGTAAGAAGAATCGCGCACGGGTCGCACATCGACCAGTGAGCCAGGCAGGAACGCACGAATGGTGCCAATTTCTACCGTAAAACCGCCCTTCACTTTACCTGAAATTAAGCCAACGACAGTTTCATGGTTTTCATGTGACTTGGATAAGCGACGCCATGCTTCGAGACGTTTCGCTTTTTCACGCGACAACAGCGTTTCACCGTGACCGTCTTCAACGGCATCAAGTGCCACTTCGACTACGTCACCTACGTTGATTTCTACGTCTCCATTTTTATCACGAAACTCGTCGATAGAAACAATGCCTTCCGATTTTAAACCGGCATTTAGGGTCACGAAATCACTATCCATGCCAATGACTTTTGCATTGATAATCGCACCTGGATAAAACTGCGCGCCAATAATGCTTTGCTCAAACAACTCTTTAAAACTTTCAGACATGTTATTAACTCAAATTTAGTAATAAAAATAGAAAGAAGCACGGCACTGTTCTTTCCCCCTAACCTAACCCGCGCTGTACTACCTCTCGCATCACGTGCTGAAACACACGCTCAATGGATAACCCGGTAGTATCAAGCACGACAGCATCGTCTGCTGGCTTTAACGGAGCATGCGCCCGCGCCATATCACGCGCGTCGCGCTGAGCCAATTCATCAGCAACGCGTGCAAGGGTATCACTTTTACCATTTTTTTTCAACTGCTCATAACGTCGTCTGGTACGCTCTTTTGCCGTGGCGGACAGGTAAATTTTTAAGTCCGCCTGGGGAAACACCACCGTCCCCATGTCACGCCCGTCGGTTACTAAACCAGGCGGGACAGCAAATGCTCGCTGACGCGCTAATAACGCCGCGCGAATCCATTCGTTTTGCGCCATTTTAGAGGCGGCTTGACCACACTGTTCGGTTCTGATGAGAGCATTGACTGGTTCATCGTTAAGGTACACCTCGTTCTCAGTAAAACGTAGCGACAAGTTTCTTGCCAGGTTCTCTAAGGCAGTAGGTTGCTGCGCACCAATGCCGGCACGGTCTGCCGCTAAGGCAAACACACGATAAATAGCCCCACTGTCGAGGCAGTGCCAACCAAGCTGTTTGGCCAGTAAGTGACACAGTGTGCCTTTACCCGTGCCACTTGGGCCATCGAGAGTAATCACAGGTGCATGCTCACGCATGAGTTTGGCCTAGCCAATTGCGTTCAAATGCTTGCATAAACGCTATTAATGTCTCAACACCGGCCATCGGCATAGCATTGTACAGACTGGCACGTAAACCACCAACTGATTTATGCCCTTTCAATCCATACAAACCGCGTGCATTGGCTTGCCGTAAAAACTCAACTTCTGCGGCTGGTTCTTGCATAAAAAAACACACATTCATGCGCGAGCGCAACGAAGGGTGAACGCGTGTTTGATAGAGGTGGGAATCATCAATAGCCGCGTACAGTTTTTCTGCTTTAGCGTGATTAATGTGCGCCATACGACGAACCCCACCTTGCTGCTTCACCCAACGAAACATTTTCAGCGCACAATAACACTGAAACATGGCCGGAGTGGCATACAAAGACTGGCCTTGCGCGTGCGTTGCATAATTTAGCATAGTTGGCAAACCCTGCCGCGTTTCTGCCAGAATGAGGTCATCCCGAATAATCATCAAGGTCAGCCCGGCCGGTGCAATATTCTTTTGTGCTCCGGCAAAAATAATGCCGTAATCCTCAACGGCTAGCGGTTCGCTTAACAAACAAGAAGTCATATCAGCAACCAGTGGCAAGCCACGCACCTGTTGTCGACTCGGCGCCGGCGTCATAACACCTTGAATGGTTTCATTGGGAGTAAAATACAAGTATTCAGTGTGCTCGCGAATGTCATCCTCGTCAAATGAGCAAGGCTGGGTATAATCCGATGATTCGGCACTGGCCACAACATACGCTTTGGCTACATGCGCCGCCTCCTGATACGCCAATTTAGACCAGGTTCCGGTCAGCCAATACGCGCCCAAACTCGCCGGCTTGGACAATACATTCATCGGCACCATCGCAAATTGAGTACGAGCTGGAAAAGGGAGGAATAAAACTTGATAATTTGCCGGAATAGACAATAAATTGCGCAGTTCAGTTTCAGCATCACGCATCAGTTGCATAAATGGTTCGGTACGGTGGCCAACTTCCACCACCGACATCCCTAAGCCCTGCCAATTAAGTAGTTCAGCCTGTACCTCAAGCAAAATAGACTCAGGCAACATCGCCGGACCGGCACCAAAATTATACGGCCTCATTATCCGCCTCATTACCTGCCGACACCACAGCATCTAAGGCAGCGTCATCAATTTCTTCAATGCGTTGCATACCAACGACGTGTTCGCCTGTCACCACGTTAATTAAGCGAACCCCCTGCGTGTTACGCCCAATAATCGACAATTCACTGACTTTAAAACGCACTAACGTACCTTGATCAGTAATTAACATGGCCTCATCGGTATCTTTAACCTGAATAGCTCGCACCACTTTACCATTGCGCTCATTCACCTGAATTGAAATCACCCCTTGTCCACCACGACCGGTAACACGGTACTCTTCAATGGCAGTCCGTTTTCCATAGCCCAATTCAGTGGCAGTTAAGATGGTGCCTGTATCTTGAACAATTACCAGCGAAATCAAGGATTGATCGGAATTTAACCGAATACCGCGCACACCGCGCGCTGTTCGACCCATAGGCCGAATTAAATTCTCGGCAAAACGAATCACTTTGCCGGCATCGGAAAACAACATAATATCCTTTGAGCCATCCGTAATATCCACACCCACCAGTCGATCACCCGGGTCAAGATCAATCGCAATAATGCCATTGCTGCGTGGCCTACTGAACGCCTCTAGAGCTACTTTTTTCACTACCCCCAGTGCGGTGGCCATGACAACATAGTAACCCTCCCGGTAATCGCGCACAGGGAGCATCGCGTGAATTGATTCATTCTCTGCTAACGGCAACACGTTAATAATTGGTTTACCGCGCGAAATACGACTCGCTAACGGTAATTGGTAAACCTTTAGCCAATAGAGCTTACCGAGATTAGAAAAACACAACAACGTATCGTGCGTGCTGGCAATGACTAATTTAGCCACGAAATCTTCTTCTTTGACATGCGTTGCCGACTTGCCTTTTCCGCCACGCCGTTGCGCTTGATACGCAGTAATTGGCTGGTATTTTACATAACCTTGGTGAGACAACGTCACCACCACCGCTTCTTCGGTAATTAAATCTTCGAGCGTTAGGTCTTCTTGGGAAGCCAAAATCTCAGTACGCCTTGGATCACCAAATTGCGCTTTCATCTCGACTAATTCGTCTTGGATGACGGCCATCAAGCGCTCAGGGGACGATAGAATGATGAGTAGCTCAGCGATAACATCCAATAACTGCTCAAATTCTTGCAGAATTTTTTCTTGCTCTAACCCCGTTAAGCGATTGAGGCGTAATTCCAAAATCGCTTGAGCTTGCGCGCTCGACAAGCGATACCCACCTGCTATTAAACCGAATTCTGGCGACAATTCATCCGGGCGACAGGCGTCAGAACCGGTTTTTTCTAACATGGCTTTCACCAAGCCGGGTTGCCATACGCTGGCTAACAGTGCGTCACGTGCTTCAGCGGGAGTGGGTGAGCGTTTGATTAATGCAATCATCTCATCAATATTAGCTAACGCAACGCCTAAGCCCTCCAACACATGGGCGCGCTGACGGGCTTTTTTCAGTTCAAAAATAGTACGACGCGTGACCACTTCACGCCGATGACGAATAAAACACAATAAAATTTCTTTCAAGTTCAGCGTTCGTGGTTGGCCATCCACCAGCGCTACCATGTTAATACCAAACATTGATTGCATGGGCGTGTGCGCGTACAAATTATTAATAATAACTTCGGCCACCTCGCCACGCCGTATCTCAATTACCACCCGCATACCGTCTTTGTCTGATTCATCGCGCAAACCTGTGATGCCTTCAATGCGCTTTTCTCTCACTAATTCGGCAATACGCTCGACTAAACGAGCTTTGTTGACTTGATACGGCAGTTCAGTAACGATAATTGCTTGCTTGCCGGTTTGTTTATCAACCTCAATTTCAGTGCGCGCCCGCATGATGGCACGCCCACGCCCAGTTCGATAGGCTTGGATAATACCACCACGCCCGTTAATCAAGGCGGCAGTCGGAAAATCAGGACCCGGTACATATTCGAGCAACTCAT
>DAIDLK010000075.1 GCA_027449525.1 Legionellaceae bacterium
GCTGATGCCGCTTATGCGACGATTTTTCCTCTATTGCAAACCCTGCATGCATTGTACCAGCTCCTCTCCGCAACGCGTAAAGCACGGGGAGCGATGGATTTTGATTCTACTGAAACCCGTATTGTTTTTGATGCACAACGTAAAATAGAGCGCATTGTTCCCACGATTCGCAATGACGCACACCGCCTAATAGAAGAATGCATGTTAGCAGCTAACGTTGCCACCGCCAAGTTTTTGCATAAAACACGTATTCCTACCCTGTATCGAGTGCATGCGCCGCCAGAGCCGGAAAAAGTGATGGCACTACGGCAATTTCTGGGTGAACTCGGCTTTTCTTTAGCGGGCAAAGATAAACCAACGCCCAAAGATTTTCAAAAAACGTTGGCATCACTGGTGGGAAAACCCGAAAAACATTTGGTAGAAACCGTGATGTTGCGCTCACTGAAGCAGGCACAATACATAGAACGTAACGAGGGGCATTTTGGTCTAGCTTATTCCGCTTACACACATTTCACCTCGCCAATTCGCCGGTATCCGGACTTACTCATTCATCGCGCTATTGGGCATATTTTAGACCACGGTTCAGCTCATGCGTTCATCTACACCCAACAAGACATGAGTCGCTTAGGAAAACATTGCTCTTTTACGGAGCGACGCGCCGACGAAGCCACGCGTGAAGTGGTTTCCTGGCTAAAATGTGAATACATGCGCGATAAACTGGGCCAGGTATTCAGTGGCCGCATATCGTCTGTCACCAGCTTTGGTATTTTTGTTGAATTAGACGACATCTACGTTGAAGGGCTAGTGCACGTTACTTCATTAAAAAATGACTACTACACGTTTGATGCGATGAAGCACCGCTTACTTGGTGAGCGGTCCAAGCAAACCTATCGTTTGGGCGATCGAATGACCGTTTTAGTTGCACGGGTTGATTTAGATGAGCGCAAAATTGATTTCGAACCCGCAGATAATCCAACATGATGCGTAACGCGACATCAATACATTTTGTTTACGGCCACCACGCAGTTCACGCTGCCCTTCAACAATCCCGGCGGACAGTGCATAGCCTCTACCTCAACCAATCGAGAACGGATCAACGCATCGAGGCCCTCATCGATCTGGCAAACCATCAACAAATTCCCCTGCACTATTTAGCCGCCAGTAGCATGAAACAACGCTTTCCTGATCTGAATCATCAAGGGGTGGTAGCCGCCGTTGGGCCACCCCCAGTATACACTGAAACCAACTTGGTTGAGCTCATCTCAGCCAATGCTCCAGCTTGCCTGTTAATTTTAGATGGCATTACTGATCCACATAATTTGGGCGCCTGCTTACGCAGCGCGGATGCCGCCGGAGTCTGCTGCGTCATTACACCAAAAGACAACAGTGCTCGCGTTACTCCGGTAGTTAGTAAAGTGGCTTCAGGAGCGGTCGAATTTGTTCCGCTCATTCAAGTAACCAATCTTGCTCGCACCATGGATAAACTCAAACAGGCCGGCGTTTGGTTATTTGGCGCCGCGGGGGAGGCCGAAAAAACCCTTTACCACATGGATTTAACGGGACCAATTGCATTGGTGTTAGGTTCCGAAGGCAGTGGGCTTCGGCGCCTAACGCGCGATCACTGTGATGAACTGTTCTCGTTACCAATGCACGGCAGCGTGGCAAGCTTAAACGTATCAGTTGCTACCGGAATTTGCCTCTATGAGACCATTCGGCAGCGTCACTTCCTTAGCACATCGTGCTGATTGTCCGCCACAAATTTCCAATTCACTAACGACCAAAAAGCGGTTAAGTAATCAGGGCGTCGATTACGGTAATCGATATAATAAGCATGTTCCCATACATCACAGGTTAATAGTGCAGTTTCACCAAGGGCTAACGGCGTGCCTGCATTGCTGGTGCTGATAATTTTTAATTTCTTTTCTTCATCTTGAACTAACCATGCCCAACCTGATCCGAAGGTGGTTAGGGCAGTGTGCGTAAATTGCTCTTTAAATTTTTCCACCGAACCAAACGCCTGGTTCAGTGCATCCAGTAAAGCACCGGTTGGTTTTCCACCACCCTGTGGGCTGAGGCAATGCCAATAAAACGTATGGTTCCATACCTGAGCGGCATTATTAAACACACCGGCAGATGATTTTTTAATGATCTCTTCCAACGGCATGTCAGCAAACTCAGTACCAACAATCAGTTTATTCAAGTTATCAACATAGGCTTTATGGTGCTTTTCATAATGATAGCTTAACGTTTCTCTCGAAATATGTGGACTTAGTGCGTCCATCGCATAAGGCAAAGGGGGTAGCGTAATGCTCATAACCATCTCCGTTAACAATAAATAGTGCCTAGTCTAACAGGCCTGAGCGTATTTTAACAAATCAAAACGATCCGCGGTTGTGATTAAAATCTTTTCCCATCAAACGACTTTTGCTATGATGCTGTTGCAGACAATCGCCGGAACTATTCCTGGCTTGTGTTAAAGGAACCGCAGGTGATGAGAATAGTTTCTATTCGCCAACCAGACGACTGGCATGTGCATTTTCGAGACGATGAAGTACTATTCAATACCGTGCCAGCGACGGCAATGCATTTTGGCCGTGCCTTGATCATGCCCAACTTAACACCTCCCCTTACCACGCTGAAAGCATTGATCAGCTATCGAGAGCGCATTTTACGTGCGGCTACGGTCTACCCAAGCTTTACCCCCTACATGACCCTCTACCTAAACGAAACCGTTAGCGTCGATACGTTAGTGGCCGCCAGCAAAACACCCTATGTCCTTGGAGCAAAACTCTATCCACGTGGCGCCACCACCCATTCCGAGCAAGGTCCCCAATCAATCCAAGCGCTGTATCCTGCATTTGCTTGTATGCAAGAAAACGGGCTTACTTTGCAAATTCACGGCGAAACAGTGCACGGCGATATCTTCGAGCGCGAAGCAAAGTTTATTGAACAAGAATTAAAACCATTACGGCAAAATTTCCCACGACTCAAACTAGTCCTTGAACATATCTCCACAAAAGAAGCCGTAGAATTTATTCAAAACACACCCGATCATGTTGCCGCTACGATTACTCCTCATCACTTGCTTTATAACCGCAATCAACTATTAAGTGGTGGAATAAAACCACATTATTACTGCTTGCCGATCTTAAAACATGCTCGCCATCAACACGCCCTCATCCAAGCCGCCACTTCAGGTAATCCAAAATTTTTTGCGGGAACTGACAGCGCACCTCACACCAAAGCACAAAAAGAACACGCATGCGGGTGTGCTGGTATTTTTTCCGCACCGTATGCCGTGGCATTGTACGCCGAGGTATTTGCCGCACAACATAGCCTCGATAAATTAGACGATTTTATGTCCGTATTTGGTGCCGATTTTTATCAATTACCCTATGCTACAGGACGCATTGAGCTACAAAAGACACGCCAACGCATTCCTAAAACGCTTGCTTTTGGTAAGGCAAGTGTTGTTCCTATTGCGGCCGACAGCTGGCTTGAGTGGAGTGTACATGTACCCGAGTAATACCCTGTTAGGTAACCGCATGAGCAATCGTTTTCGGGGTTTTTTGCCGGTGGTTATCGACATTGAAACCGCCGGTCTTGAACCCCAAAAACATGCTTTACTGGAAATTAGCGCTGTATTAATCAATTTAAACAGCTCAGGACAATTCACCCCGGCACAAAGCTACGTAGAACATATTCATCCATTTGATGGCGCAGAGCTGGACCCGGCGTCATTGGCATTTAATCAAATCGACCCGTTCCAACCCTTGCGTTTTGCTGTCGATGAGCAGACTGCTTTAGAGCGTCTTTTTTCGCCTATCCGTACAGCACTAGCTGATAACAACTGTCAACGTGCGGTACTAGTTGGACACAATGCTTGGTTTGATTTGCTATTCATGAATGAAGCCATCAAGCGCACCGGAATCAAATCACCCTTTCACGCGTTTACTTGCTTTGATACAGCAACTCTTTCAGGCTTTATTTATGGACAAACGGTACTAGCCAAAGCGGCAAAAATGGCGGGCCTTACCTTTGATTTAAAGGAAGCCCATTCAGCATTGTACGACGCAGAAAAAACGGCAGAATTATTCTGCGTCATGTTAAATACTTGGACTGCTAAAGCGCCTCAGAGTGAGTAGCTAAGTACTGCGCGACTCCCTGCGGAGAAGCTGTCATTCCAGCCTGTCCCTTCTGCCAACCGGCTGGACATACTTCGCCCTCTGTATCAAAAAACTGCAGGGCGTCCACTAGACGCAACAGCTCGTCAATGTTACGTCCTATTGGCAAATCGTTAACGACCTGAGAGCGAACAATGCCATGTTGGTCAAGAATAAATGCTGCGCGCATCGCAACCCCTGCCGCTGGATGTTCAACCCCATAAGCGCGACAAATAGCGTGCATCATGTCAGAGACCAGCGTATAACGCACCTGACCAATTCCGCCGGCTGTAACCGGCGTATTACGGTAGGCATTATGCGTATAATGCGAGTCAATTGACACAGCAACCACTTCGACCCCTCGTTCAATGAATGCATTAATTCGATTATCAAGGGCAATTAACTCCGAAGGACAAACAAACGTAAAATCCAACGGATAAAAGAATACCAACGCATATTTGCCTTCAATGTGTTGATAAAGACGGTATTTATCGACTATTTCACCATTCGCTAACACGGCCGGCATTTCAAAATCAGGTCCTTTTTGTCCTACTAGTACACCACTCATACGTCTCTCCTACTGGCTTGCAATAAAGAAGCTAGCTCACCACGTTCATACAATTCAGCAATAATATCTGAACCACCCACTAATTCACCATGAACATACAATTGAGGGAAGGTTGGCCAATTGGATACTTGCGGCAAGGTTTGTCGAATATCCGGGTTAGCCAACACATCAACTGAAGCAAAATTTACTCCGCAGGCATCGATGCATTGCACCGCACGCGCAGAAAAGCCACATTGAGGTAATTTTGGGCTACCTTTCATGTACAATAAAACGGGGTTATCTGCTAATTGTTGTTTAATTTTAGTCACCGTATCCATCATTAAACCTTAGTGATAGCAATCTCGGTGCACATTATGTCGAAAATAGACTAAGCATGCAAGCAAGAAAGTATTGAATATTTTATTTTCAAGCCTATACTTAAAGGTAAACTAAGAATAACGGCAAGCAACGCACGTGAGGATGTATGATTAAATCAGAACTTATCGATAAACTTGCCGCACAGCTCACGCATCTACCCGAACAAGACATTACACAGGGTATTAACGAAATTCTTGCGCTCATGACCAATGCATTGATCGAGGGCCGCCGCATTGAAATACGTGGTTTTGGCAGTTTTTCCCTACACAATCGCGGACCACGGCATGCGCACAATCCAAAAACAGGTGAAAAAATCACCACTAAACCCAAACGATCGCCCCACTTTAAACCAGGAAAAGAGCTCCGCCAACGCGTGGATAATTCACGCCTCACTTGCCCTCTTGAGTTGCATTAAGTTCGCGGTAAAGTAACCCCGGTTTGGCCTTG
>DAIDLK010000076.1 GCA_027449525.1 Legionellaceae bacterium
CTGACTTTTTATAGTATACTGGTTTTTCGCGGGCTGCTGATTGGTTGGCGCGCCGCTACGCAAGAGCGCTGGTTTGCCGCCTTTCTTGCCTGCGGCATCACCTGTTGGTTAGGCGTCCAGGCGGCCATTAACATGGGTGTGAATGCTGGTTTGTTACCCACGAAAGGTTTAACGTTACCGTTGTTGAGTTACGGCGGAGCGAGTTTAATCATTGATTGCATGGCGATTGCCTTGTTATTGCGCGTGGATTATGAAAACCGTTGGCAGCAGTTTAAGTGAGGGGGGTGCGTGAAGGCTGAGGAACCATTTGTCCTACCCAAGATGGGTCGCGTACGGCGTATTCACCTGGTGGGCATTGCTGGTGCCGGTATGTCGGGCATTGCCGAAGTGCTGCACGATGAGGGCTATCAAATTTCTGGCTCCGATGTATGCATGGGTGCGGTAGCGGAACATTTACGTACCGTGGGTATTACCGTTTATCCAGAGCACCGTGCTGAGCAGGTGCAGGGCGTCGATGTGGTGGTACGCTCAACCGCTATCACTGACGATAACCCAGAGATAGCCGCCGCACGCGCGCAACGCATTCCGGTGATCCCGCGCGCCATGATGTTGGCTGAATTGATGCGTTTTCGCCAGGGGATTGCCATTTCAGGCACGCACGGAAAAACGACCACCACCAGTTTAGTGACTAGCTTGCTAAGGGCTGGCGGGTTGGATCCGAGTTTTGTGATTGGTGGAAAACTAACCAGTTGTGGTAGTAATGCTCAGCACGGCAAATCGGCTTATTTTGTGGCTGAAGCGGATGAAAGCGATGCCTCGTTTTTATTTTTAAAGCCAACCATGGCGGTGGTCACGAACATTGATGCCGACCACATGGAAACGTACGCGGGCAGTTTTGACAAACTACGCGCTACGTTTGTTGAATTTTTACATCACCTACCCTTTTACGGGTTAGCCGTGGTCTGCGTGGACGATGCCGAGGTGTGCCGTATTTTGCCCCTCATTCAGCGTCCGACCGTAACCTATGGTTTTGCGCCTGAGGCACAGTATCGGGCGGTGGATTGGTCCCAACAAGGCTTACTGAGTTGCTTTACCGTGCTTCGTCCAGCGCCTCAGCCGCCGTTACTGGTGAGCATGCAATGGCCAGGCCGCCACAACGTGCAAAATGCGCTCGCCGCCATTGTCATTGCCAGTGAGTTAAACTTGCCCGATGCGGCTATGATTGCCGGCCTCGAGACCTTTCAAGGGGTAGGCCGACGTTTTCAAGTGTTGGGTGAGCACCAATTTACCCAAGGCGCCGCGTTACTGGTGGATGACTACGGTCATCACCCGCAAGAAATTCGTGCCACATTAGCAGCTTTTCGTGCCGTATGGCCTAATAAGCGGCTCATCCACGTGTTTCAGCCGCACCGTTACTCGCGCACTCAGGCGTTATTTCCAGAATTTGTTGAGGTTTTAACGTTAGCAGAAGAGCTCATACTATTGGATATCTATCCAGCTGGTGAAACCCCCATTGCTGGCGTGAGCAGTAGCGCATTATGTCAAGCCCTACAAGCCACCGGTCAATCAGCGGCATTAGTCAACGAGGACACGTTGTCGGCGCACTTACACAAAGTGGTACAGGAAGGGGACGTGGTGCTGTTTCAGGGTGCTGGCAGTATAAGTCAACTAGCGCACCAATTTGCGCCACCACGCCAAGAGTCCTCGGTATGCAATTAAACGGTATCCTACGTCACAACGAAGCCTTAGCTCATTACACCACCTGGCGCGTGGGCGGTGTGGCGTCTTGTTTGTACGTTCCGGCCGGTTTGGATGATTTGGTCACTTTTTTGCATTCGCGCCCACACGATGAGCCACTCCTCTGGTTAGGTTTGGGCAGTAACTCGCTGATTCGTGATCAAGGGTTTGCCGGCAGCGTGGTGGTAACTCAGGGTGGTTTGAATGAATTAACGTTGGTCGATGCGCAAACCATTCGCGTGGAGGCTGGCGTATCGTGTGCTAAAATGGCGCGCTTTGCTGCGCGTGCTGGTTTAGCCGGTGCGGAATTTTGGGCCGGCATTCCCGGTACCATGGGTGGCGCGTTGCGCATGAATGCGGGGTGTTACAACCGTGAAACCTGGGATAGCGTGGTTAGTGTTGAAACCATCACGCGCGGTGGTGAGCGTCGTTCGCGCACGCCCAGTGAATTTCAAGTGGCCTATCGGCACGTGGCCGGTTTAGCGGCGGACGAATGGTTTGTGGCCGCCACCTGCCGTTTTGTGCCCGGGGATAAAGCTCAGGCTTTAGCCGAAATTAAAGCACTACTCGCCCGTCGCGCCGCGACCCAGCCCACCAGCGAATACAATTGCGGCTCGGTGTTTCGCAACCCACCCAATGATTACGCCGCCCGCTTAATTGAAGCCTGTGGTTTAAAAGGCCAACGGCTTGGTGGCGCGCAAGTATCGGAAAAGCATGCCAATTTTATTACCAATTCAGCGGGACAAGCCTCCGCGCAGGACATTGAACAACTCATTGCACACGTGCACGCTACGGTGCTAGAAAAAACCGGCGTGGATTTGGTGCGCGAAGTACATTTTATTGGAGAATAGAACCATGGGGAAGCGCGTACGCGTGGCGTTATTGTACGGTGGCCGCTCGGGTGAACACGAAATTTCGTTGCGTTCAGCTGCCGCGGTGTTCATGCAATTGGACCGCACACGTTATCAGGTTGTGCCCGTTGGCATGGACCAACAAGGGCGCTGTTACGTGCACGACGATGCCACCTTGCGCGCCAGCCAGCCGGATGCATTGCCCGTGCTCGCGCCGGATGCACGACCACTACCTGCTTTGTTAGTGGACGGGCGGTTTGCGCTCGACGTGGATGTGGTGTTTCCCATGGTGCACGGCCCCTTGTACGAGGACGGTGCTCTTCAAGGTTTACTCGAATTAGCCGGCATTGCGTACGTGGGCAGTGATGTTGTATCGTCGGCACTTGGTATGGACAAGGATTTAGCCCGGCGTGTTGCGTGTGATGCCGATTTAATTGCCACACAATACCACGTGCTGAGCGCGCAGGTATCGATAGACGAGCTGCCGGCTCGCTGCCAAGCAGCAGCGGATGCGCTCGGTTGGCCCTTGTTCGTTAAACCCTGTTGCATGGGTTCGAGCGTAGGCATTCACAAAGTGCATCAGTTAGCTGAGCTCGTGGCAGCCGTCAAGGATGCCAGGCGGTATGATCGCACCGTGTTGATTGAAGCCTTTGTCGCTGGGCGCGAAATTGAATTAGCGGTGTTAGAAAATAGCGACCCGCAGGGTGCGCCGCTGGTGAGTGTACCGGGTGAAATAGAAGTACATCACCCGGATAGCTTTTACTCGTACAGCGCGAAATATTTAGACAGTGATCAAACCGGCTTGCACATTCCAGCCAAGTTACCGCCCGAGGTAGTTGAGCGCTTGCAACAAGCGGCGGCAGCGGTGTTCACCCGCCTGCGTTGCCGCGGCATGGCGCGCGTGGATTTTTTTGTTGACAAAAAAAACACCATTTATTTCAGTGAAATCAACACCTTGCCAGGCTTTACTACCATCAGCATGTACCCCAAACTATGGCTAGCCAGCGGTTTAACCTACCCAGCTCTGCTCGACCAACTGATTGACGTAGCCGTGTATCACCGCCAGTGCCGCGACCAATTGGTTACAACGTTCGCGACCTGCTGATTTCCTGTCTATACTTATAAGAGGGACTTTTCACGGAGCCAGCATGAGCGGAAATTCATTGGCAGAGCGGGATAAAGAATTAGCCAAAATGAAAGATTTTGTATTTAAAAACAAAGAGATAGGCGATGATGAAGTTAACGCAACTTACCGAGCCATCCTGGACAAAGCACCTAAAACTCAAGTTTCTATCATGGGTGTGAACGTTGTCCAATCCTATGAGCTAGAGCAAATGCAGGTATTAGCCAAGTTAGTGGATTGTAAGCGGGTGTTAACGAGCCGTTTAGCGAATACCAATAATCCAGAAGAGAAAAAAGCCCTTCTAGCCGAAATAAAAGCTGTCGATTAGGATGTGATTGCTTTACGCGATGTGAAGGGGAAGCCGGTTGCGCTTATGACAAAAGCCAATGAACACTCTAAGTGGCTTGATGACTTTGATAAAAAGTCTAAGAATCTAGATAACGCGCTTGATAACTATTCTAGCCAAACAGCTCAAAATAAGACCCAAGAGCGTTCTTTTGAAGAAGAGCCGAGAACAAGTAAGGGACCCAGATAAGCCTTACCACACATTACTTTAACCACCTGGAATATTGCTGATGGGTTGTCTATACTGAATTTTAGGGATAAGTGAATGAGAATGGTATGGCTAAGGGCGCACCCAAAGAAGTGAAACCTTCTGATGAAAAGTTGCATCAGAATTATACTAATATGCACGAAGTTTCGATTATAAAGTACAATAAAGACTCAGATGTTACAGAGGCCAGACGTGCACTCGATGAATTATATCAAAAAACCCGCCACAGTGCGTATATTTACTATTCAGTTGCAAATGAAAATGCCAGAGAGATGATGCGGATATTGTTGATACTGGCTGAAAAAAAGGAACAATTGGAGAAGGAGAGAGATGCTGAGGTTACCTCTGAGGCACGAAAAGAAGAGATTAAGGATGTAATTAAAAATAAAATTAAACTTAAAATCAATGCCATTACACAGATAGCTAAAGACCCTTGGGCTAAAAATGAGTCTACAGGACAGCTCTACCGAGATATTCTAACCGACAGAGACAGGTCTGTGACACCAGAGTCTGATACATTACTAAAATGCGCCATTGGTTTTATCGTCGCAGCTACCATCGGAGCAGCAATTGTCGCGGCGGTATTTTGTCCACCGGCTATCCCAGTAATTCTTGCTGTGGGTGCCGTTGCAGCGCTTCTTGCTTTTACCGTTGCAGCGCTTGCCCCCATGGTGAAACAAGCAGCACATAATATCCATGGTACGGTTCGTCAAAACACCATATTAAAGGATGCGCTTACTAAATACGGTGCTGAGGGCGGTGGTCTGACAAGTTTTGCAAAAGCTGAGGATGTGAACGATTCTCAAGTAAAAGAAGCCATTAAGCCTCCCTCAACCCCTTCAAATTAATGGATACTTCATCTTGGCGGTTTTTTAGTGGTTTGGTTGGTTTGGTGGCTTGCTTGGTGTTGTTGGCGGGCCATTTGTTGTTGTTGGTGTTGACCAATCCGCTGTATTTTCCGGTGAACACGGTGAAAATTACCGCACCGTATCAGCATATTTCGCGCGCGCAACTTGAAACACAGTTGGGGCCTTTTCTGCAACAAGGTTTTTATGGGCTTTCAACGACCCAACTGCGCACGGCTTTGCTGGCGTTGGATTGGAGTGATGCGGTTGTAGTTGAGCGGGTTTGGCCGGACACGCTGAAAATTAGCTTGCAAGAAAAAACGCCCTCAGCCGTTTGGAACCAGCAATTACTCAGTGCTGAAGGACAAGTCATTCAATCGGCT
>DAIDLK010000077.1 GCA_027449525.1 Legionellaceae bacterium
TGTCTGTGTTTCAGTCATTTCCATGATTCCTCCCTGTCAATATAATGGCCAACAAAGCTATTACGGTCGTTACCGGAAACAAGCCCAGTGCAAACGTATAGTTAGTTACTGCAAACAGCTGATGCATACGATGCCACTGCAACAAACTACCAAATAAAATCTGCGCAAACGCCGCGCTACCCATAATGATAATGGAGGCAATCGCCGTTGCAATCCCGGTATACTGAGCCGTCTGACTGGATGCAATCAGCGGATAACTAATTACCTGAGTACTGGTAAAAAATCCCAATAAAAAAAATAAACCACTCAGCGCCACTATTGGCAACGTGCTGAGCGTAAAGAAAGGCATCCACACCAACAAAGTCACCAAAGAACCTAATACCATGACCCCACGCGGACTCGCCGTGTAATCAGACAACCAACCAACCAGTGGACAACCTAACATGCTCCCAAAAAATAACAAGCTCACTACGTTACTGGCTTCCAGTGAACTTAATTGTTGAACTTGAGTCAAATAACTCGCACCCCACAGCGCGCAAAGCACCATAATCGGTAAATTCAGGCACGCGGTGTATAAACCTGGCAATACAATCTGGCGATGACTAGCCAGTCGAATCCAGTCTCGCCAGGTTAGCAACGCACGAGCAGGCTGCCGCGGTTGGCGTGGTCGATCGTGCAACACCTTACCTAACCAAATTAAAATTAACACACCCAACGCCACGTCAACCCCCAGCGCGTGCCGCCAGCCAAATTTTGCCGTTAAATAAGCCATGGGCGTGTGCGCTAAGACCCCGCCAGCAAACGCCATGGTGGTGATGCAGCCAATAACCAGCGTTTGACGATTTGCCGGAAACCAACGTGAGACAAACACCACACACGCTAAAAAACAAAACGCATTACCGACTCCGGCGAGTGCATGAAAGAAAAATGCCCAGTAATATAAATGCGTCAGCGCAAAACCGAGCGTACCCAACACGCACAGCAATAACGCGCTTAGTACCACCATACGGGCACAAAAACGGTCTAACAGAAGTCCTGCGGGAATCAAAAACGCAATATTCGCCCACAAATAAGCACTGGAAAGCCAGCTTAATTGCAGCGGGTTAATTGAAAAATCGGCACGTAACGCCGGGTTAATAACATCAAAAACCGTGAGTTGCAAAAATTCGTATAAAAAAAACAAGCCAGCCGAGAGACAAACCACCCACGCCCTGAAGCCGCCCAAAGGCCAATCCGTCGAGTGGCACTGCATGCTGATATCAGACACAATTTTCCTTAATACTCAGAGCCTGAGACGAGTGCTGCATTTTAACAAAAGATAAAACAAATTGGTATCAACTGTTAAATTTTGTCAAACCAAATGATTTGTCCTGTTTTGCAAGATTCCATTTTATGTACGAAAGCCAATTTTTTGGGAGATGTAGACTCATTCCGATTGAAATTAAATCATCCAAAACATTTCATCCGAATTTTTTAAAAGGTTTAATTTATTTTCAACAGACCCTAGTCTATGCAGGGGCACGAGAACAGGACATACAGGATTTTAATGCGACGCATTTCAAACGTATCAAACAAATTAGTCAACTCATTGATGCGTGAAAAAATCTCGAATGCACGCCACTAACTGTTGTGGTTTTTCGAACGGCAACATGTGTCCCGCATCGGAAATTAACTGCAATTGTGCCTTCGGAATACCGGCTTGTAACGCGTCACTCAAATAGCCAGGTGTGAGCACGTCATCGGTACCATTGATAATTAACGTGGGGCATTGAATACGCGCTAAATCAGCTCGCGCGTCAAACTGCGCCAGGGCTCGCACTTGCGCTTGGTAGCCTTCGGGCGTTTGTGGCACCGGATCGCCTAACATGCGCTGCAGTTCTGCTTGTATCTTCTGCTCTTGACTCAAAAATTCACTGGCATATAAGCGAGTATAAATGGTCCTTAACACCAGCTCGGGGTCAAGACCCGCGGCAAACAATGCACTCGTGCTCTCCAAATACAATTGTGCCGCATACGGGAAACGTGCAAACGAACTGGCGATAATTGCAGCTTTAACTCGTTTGGGATAGTTAATACATAACCGCTGAAGAATGGCGCCCCCCATGGAATGCCCAACCACATAGGCACTCTCTAAGTTTAAGTGATCCATTAGTAGCGCTATGTCATCAGCCATGTCTTCCACGGAAAATTCGGTGGTCCAGCCCTTAGTCAGCCCTGCGCCACGATTTTCTGGTCGGTAGACCCTAAATTGCTCAGCTAATGGGTCACACATTTGCAACCACTCTCGACAATTCGCGGTGCAACCGCCAATTAAGAATAACGGGGCACCGCAGCCACTCACTTCATAATTTAACTGTACGCTGCTTAGATGAACCAAAGTCATGTATTACTCACCTTAGAGAACATCGTTAGCGCGACGTCTTCACAAATTGCATTACCTAATGCATCATTTTTAAAGTCACTTACGGTTAAATTAGCAAATAACCCTTCGGCTGATCCAAGCCATTCCAACAATTTGGCTTGCACAGAGACAGACTCTGGTAAGAGCGTATGCTCGATCGCCTCACCTGAAATCGTTTGGCGAATAAAATAGCGATTCACGAAGCTAATGAGCTCTTCATCTTTAATTTGTGTGAATAAAAACAGCGTTCTAAACGCATAACGCTCCGAATTTAAGTACTCCACCGCAGGTGCATAATCAGCCAAACACGTGGGGGTTCGATTAAACTCATAACGCACAATGCTCGTACCGTCCGCTTTTATCTTTTCAAAAGCAAATGCGTAATCAGTTGCACCGGTATAACGCACCTGATAAGTACCCTGCCGTGCCAATGGCTGCTCCGCCGTGGGTAATTGGAGCACGGATAGTGAGGTTGCATCCCATCCCGGATCAAATAAATAAGGCTGACCCGCGTATTCAAACACAAGCGCCACATGACTGGCTAATTCAAAGCGTTTACCAGGCTGCATCGGATCGTGCACTAGACACGCAATGAAGTCAGGGTGTAGGCCAAGATTTTCTAGTACGGCGTGAAACACCGCATTATGGTGAAAACAAGAGCCGGTTTTATTCCCCAGCAGTTGATGAATTAATTGGTTTCTATCCAAAGGAAGTGATCTATCCCGCAAATTAAAATCCAGACTGCTAAAAGAAAAATGTCGGAAATGTTGTACTGCCGCCGCTTGCAATACGCTCAGTAAATCAACTTCTGTCGTGGTTGACGGTGGACCGCCTACCGCTTGATAATAACGCTTTAACACCCATGGTGAATTCTCGTAATTTGCTTTTAACATCCGCTCCCCCTTATACTCAAATGCACATTTTATTTGATTGACATAGTATCCTATGCGCACAGCTATCATCATCCCCGCCCGCTATGCCTCCACCCGCCTCCCAGGTAAGCCATTAGTTATGATAAACCAACAAACCCTGCTGCAACGTGTAGTACGCTTGGCGCGAGCAGCTAGTGTTGGATTAGAGCAAATAACCGTTGTTGTGGCAACTGACGATGACCGCATTCAGCAACATTGTGCGCAACTAGACATTGCTTGCGTCATGACCTCTTCACTGTGCTTAACAGGGACCGATCGCGTAGCCGAGGCTGTTACGCAGTTAGCTGAGCCACCCGATTTCATTTTAAATCTGCAAGGTGATGCACCGTTTACTCCTCCCGCCTTTTTGCGCGCACTCATTGAAGCATTTATGACAGCGCCCTGTGATGTTATCACACCAGTAACTCAACTAAGCTGGGCCGAACTTGATTCTCTGCGTGAAAATAAACTCATTACCCCTTTTAGTGGTACCACGGCCGTATTTAACCCAACCACTGGCTTGGCGTTGTGGTTTAGTAAAAATATCATTCCCGCCCTTCGCCACGAAGCCACGTTACGCCATAGTTGTTCTTATAGCCCCGTTTATCAGCACATTGGCTTGTACGGTTATTCAAGAAAAACCTTGCAGCAATTTGTCCAGCTACCTGAGGGACATTTTGAGGCACTAGAAGGTTTGGAGCAATTACGTTTACTGGAGCAAGGTTATCAAATCCGGTGCGTGCCGGTGGCATCTCATCAACGTGCCAGCCTATCCGGTATTGACAGCCCGGAAGATGTGGTGCGAGCAGAGCAATTCCTTAATCAGTACGGTGAAATATGCCCGTAACGCTACTCATTGCTCGTCACGGCAATACCTTTGCCCCAGGTGACATCATCAGACGCATCGGACTGTCTGACTTACCGTTGGTGGATAGTGGCGTACAACAAGGCTACTCACTCGGGAACTATTTAAAAAAAACGCAGCGTATTCCGGATAGAATTTTTACCTCAAACCTACAGCGCACCACTCAAACCGCATTGGCCGCACAAGAAGCCATGCAAACTCAGCTGCCCGTGCAAGCGTTGTCAATGTTCAACGAAATTGATTACGGACCAGATGAAAACCAACCAGAACAAGACGTGGTGGCGCGCATTGGTTCCGCTGCATTAGCTGCCTGGGATTTCAACGGGCAAGTGCCTAACGGTTGGCGAGTGAACCCTAACGACATCATTCAGAATTGGCATAGCTTTGCTGATAGACTGCAAAGCGAATATCCCAATCAGACCATTTTAGTGATCACCAGCAATGGCATTGCGCGTTTTGCGCCCTACTTAACCGGTGATTTCACCGCTTTTGCGGCACTACATGGCATCAAACTCGCCACAGGTGCCGTCAGTATCTTTCAACCGTCGGTAATTAGCTCGCACTGGGATTGCCTACACTGGAACATCAGGCCGAGTGTTATTGGCTGACTCGAATAATCACTGCTATGGTTACGATAGGTATCCGAGATCCTAACAGGACGTGCATGCAAACTATTTTGGTTACGGATGAACCCATCGCTTGGTCGTTTTTAAGTAAACTAGTTCCTATTATCGCAGCAACAGATTATCTTTCCCACCAAACCCATGCAGCAACTAACGCGCAACGCGTTATCAATGCCTGCCATTCGTTTGCTTATCAAACGGTGGGATACTATGTGTCATTGCTAGCGGAAGCTCGCCTGCAATCCATCAGCCCGTCGGTGATTGAAATCCAAGACGCGCTCAACACTAACCTTTTGCTCTCCTTTTCACAGCAATTAAACGCTACCTTACACAACAGTCTCAAGCAGGTCACGGGTGATCAGTTGACACTGATCTTCTATTTTGGCGAGGATAAAGAGCGTAACTACTTATTCCTTGGCAAAAAAATCCATCATTTTTTTCCATTTCCACTAATGCGAATTAAGTTTATCAAAAAAAAACATTGGATTATTAAAGAATTAGTCGTGCTATCCATTCAAGACCTAGCGACGGAAGAGCACGCTCACCTCATTGAATCTGCACAACGCTATCTTCATCATCACCCAGTCTACTCATACACACCACCGCAACGGGTCTATCACCTGGCAATCTTAGTGAATAAAGCGGATAAAACAGCGCCGTCTAATGAAAAAGCATTGGCTCATTTTGTGG
>DAIDLK010000078.1 GCA_027449525.1 Legionellaceae bacterium
CTGTTGCCAATCTAAATCATCTCGTATGGCTTCACGCGACAGTGCTTCCCAATGATTTTCGCTCATATTGACAATCACTTGCTGCCGCAGCCAATTTAAATGCAAAAAATCACCGATTGCAAAGTAGAAAGATGCAATTAAAGCGACATCTTGAGCTTGCTCATAAGCCACTTCGATCAGGTCGGGTGCAGCAAATAAAGCACGCAAGGTGGCTAAATGATGCGCCACATGGTTATCGAATCCAATATTGCGGTACTTAGTGGTCGCTTCATGGTAATCGTCGCGATACTCTTTAGCAAAGACGTCAGGAATTGCCTTGCTCAATTGAATAACACCCGGGCTATAGCGCTGGATCGATGCAGTAATATCGATGGGAGTTCGCTTTTGACAGACAAGCCAGCGAGTCGTGCGTCTTAGCAAACGAATACCATTCAACATCAATTCATTGAGGAGGTTTGCATCAATGGCACTACCTAACGCTTCCATCGCATGCCATAGTCGCTCAAAGCCTAATACCGTACGGGCAATGATGTAGGCTTTTACAATAGCACAAACGGCAGCACCCGTTTCATCTTGTAAACGATAAACAAAACTAAAGCCAACCTCATTAACGAGCATATTACTTAGCTTAGTAGCAATTATTTCGTTTTTTAGCGGATGCGATTGCATTTGCTGGCTAAAGCGCTTTTGTAATGGCTGCGGGAAATAACTGATGATGAGTTGGCCTAAATAAGCATCTTCTAATAAATCAGACGCCAATATGGTTTCTTTTAAATTAATTTTGCTTTGACACAACAGTACCGCAATATCCGGAGCTGTTAAGCCTTGCCCAATTAGCTTACGCTCCTGAAGCTCCTTTTCATCCGGTATAAAGTCAAGCACTCGGTCTAACTTACCGCTCTGCTCCAAAGCATTTAAATAACGGTTGAATAAATCAGATGATCGCAAGGAGTGAGCGGAAATCAAACTAATTGCACGCGTTTGTAAGTAATTTTCCCGCAAGACTAGTGCAGCCACTTCGTTAGTCATCTCGCCCAATAATTGATTACGTTCGGCGGGGTCCAGTGCCTTATTGGTCACTAACTGATTCAATAAAATTTTAATATTGACTTCTTTATCAGAGCAACTAACGCCTGCAGAATTATCAATAAAATCAGTGTAAATTAATCCACCACGGAGCGCGTACTCCACCCGCGCAAGCTGAGTAAAACCGAGATTGCCACCCTCGGCCACAACACGCGCTTGCAATTGATTAGCATTAATACGGATCAAATCGTTGGTCCTATCGCCTACCTCAGCATGCGTTTCATGGCTTGCCTTAACAAAAGTCCCAATCCCCGCACTCCACAAAAGATCAACTTTAGCGCCTAACAAGTACTTAATCAGTTCATTCGGCTCAATCTCGGTGTGATCAAGTGCCAATAACTGGCGCATTTCTTGGCTCAAAGGAATGAATTTGGCCTGCCGATGAAATACCCCCCCCCCGCTTGAAATCAACTCTGGATTGTAATCAGACCACGCCGAGCGTGGTAAATTAAACAAGCGACACCGTTCTTGAAAACTGAGTTGCGCATCGGGGTTGGGGTCAATGAAAATGTGTTGATGATTAAACGCTGCCACCAAACGAATGTGTGGCGACAATAACATACCGTTGCCGAACACATCACCAGCCATATCACCGATCCCGACCACGGTAAAATCAGTTGTTTGGGTATTTAAACCGAGCTCATAAAAATGCCGCTTTACTGATTCCCAAGCACCCTTAGCTGTAATACCCATTTTTTTGTGGTCATAACCAACCGATCCACCTGAAGCAAATGCATCCCCTAACCAAAAGCCATATTCTGCTGAAATGGCATTGGCCAGATCAGAGAAAGTCGCGGTGCCTTTATCAGCGGCCACCACTAAGTAAGGATCATCTTCATCGTAGCACTCAACATTAGCGGGTTTCACCACTTGGCCTTCCACGTAATTATCGGTTATATCCAGTAGTGCACGAATAAATAGTTGATAACAAGCAACCCCTTCTTCCATCATTTCTTCTCGGGTTAGCAATTGCTGGGTATTTTTGGGAACAAAACCTCCTTTTGCCCCACTTGGAACAATCACCGCATTTTTAACTTGCTGTGCTTTCATTAATCCGAGTACTTCGGTACGAAAATCCTCACGTCGATCGGACCAGCGTAGCCCGCCTCGCGCCACTTTGGCACAACGTAAATGCACCCCTTCAAAACGCGGAGAATAGACAAAAATTTCGAAGAGTGGGTAAGGTCGTGGAACTCCCGGAATTAACCGTGAATTGAGCTTCAAGGCGATATACGATTTTAAATGACCATCAGGACTAAATTGATAAGCGCTCGTCCGTAAAGTAGCAGAAATAGCCAGTAGGTATTGACGAATAATTTTATCTTCGTCTAAATTTTCAACTTTATCTAAATCAGCAATAATTTCTCGGGATATCAACTCACATTTTTTTTTGCGCTGCTGAACTGGATCAGGATCAAAGCGTAAAGCAAAATATTGTGCTAGCTTTTTAGCGATATAGGCATGGTGCACAAGTGCTGACTCAATATACTCCTGACTAAAAGTAAAGCCTATTTGTTTGAAATACTTAGCGTAAGATCTTAAAATAACGACCTGGCTCCAATCCAAACCAGCCGTTAAAACCAATTGATTAAAACCGTCGTTTTCCGCTTCACCAAACCAGACCCGTGCAAATGCCTGTTGAAACAACTCATGCATGTCCGAAATATTAAATTCTGGGGAAGGTTGATACTCGATGGAAAATTCATTAATCCAAACAATCGTATCATTAGCTAATTTTAACCGATACGGACGCTCACTAATAGCGCGCATACCTAAATTTTCTAAAATAGGTAAAACGTCCGACAGCACCAACGTAGTGTTTAATTGATACAACTTTAATCTGAACTCTACCTCAGACCCCGTCTTAATTTGATAAAAATTGATTTCTAAAGAGTGCTCTTTTGTCAAACGCTCAACGTGTAAGATATCTTTTACCGCAAAATTAGCAGTAAAACTACTCCTGTAAACCGCTGGAAAAGCTTGCTTATAGCGTAAAAACAAGTTGTTGGCCTGCTCTTCATCCAACAATTCCAATAAACTACGTTGTAACTCTTCAGACCATGATCGTCCCGCTACAATTAACTGTTGCTCAATCGCTTTAAAATCAAAATTTACCGCTTGCTCCGGTTTTAAACGAATAATAAAGTGCAAACGAGCTAAAATTGATTCAGAAAAATAAGTACTTAGCGTCACGTTGGTCGAGTTAAACGCTTTCGTTAAAACCTGCTGCATGGTCTCTTGCAATTCAACATTAAAGCGATCTTTAGGCACATAAACTAAGCATGAAACAAACCGATGATAGACATCCGTACGCGCGAAAAGCCGAATGCAAGGCCGCTCCTGCATATGGAATATCCCCATAGCCAATTCAAGTAATTCTTCTTCGGGAGTTTGAATTAAGTCATCACGGGGGAAGGTCTCTAGAATATTTAATAATACTTTCCCCGCATGGCTACGAGGATTAAGTAACGAATTCTGCATAATGAGTGCCACTTTGTGGCGTAAAAAAGGAATATGTTTAGGATTAGTGTTATACGCAGCAGACGTATAAAGCCCAATCACTCGTCGCTCGCCAATCACCTCACCCTGCTGATTAAAACGTTTTATTCCAATGTAGTCCGTGTAAGCATTTCGGTGAACCGTAGCCTGGGTATTGGTTTTTGACATCACCAAAATATGCTGAGACATCATTAATTCACGTGCTTCAGGGGTCATGGTCGACAGATGACGTGTGCTAGGATAGCTTAGTTGTTCAGATAAGACCCCTAGTCCACTCCCAGGGATTACTTGCAATACCGGCTCGCCCTGTTGTTGCACTAGGTTGTAATCACGCATACCTAAGAAAGTAAAGTGGTGATCTTCTATCCAAGTTAAGAACGCTTTAGTTTCTGCAACTTCATCAGCATCAAGCCTAGTAGACGCGTGATCAAGCTCCCGGATACTGGCTTGAATGTTATCACGCATTGCTTGCCAATCGTCCACGACCACGCGATTGTCCTCTAACGCGCGTAAAATAGCCAGCTGTATCTCGTGAAGAGTTTTCGAATCGGTGTGCTTATCTATTTCGAAAAAAATCGGAGCTTCAATTTGTTGATCAGAGCTTAACTCACCAAAACGAGGAAAAATGTCATGAATAACACCGTGGTCATCACGTGTGAGCCGCATGCCTCCCATGTGAATGATTAGATGAGACGATATGCCCATACGACTCAACGTCAGATGAATAGAATCAACTAAAAATGGCGCATCACGAGTAATCACTTCAATCACAGTATGTGAAGTGTGCCACCCGTGCTTCGATAAATCAGGATTATAGGCTACCACTTTGGTTTCATTGAGTTGACGCGAATGTATTGTTGACCAAAAATGCAGAGCGGCACCCGCCAAATTATCACTGCTCCATAGTCGCAAATCGTCTAAAGCAACTGTACCAAAGCATTGTCGAACAAATTCAGCACACAGTTTTGCTTCTGCAGCGGGTAATGTATTCTTTACCTTGGCAACCAGCTCATCAATAATACGGTCTTTCCCTTCTTCAAATTTATGAAACATACCACTACTCCGAGAGACATTGAGGCTATTATATACCCATTCAATGGTAAGAAACTAAATTAATTGCATCAGGCCAATGAATGCGATCTTGGAAATGCGGATTTCCTGCCGCAAGGGTTTTCTCCATTTTTTTCGCCGTAACATGCGCTAGGCACGCCGTGAGATTCTGTTCTTCCCTCGCGCAGTACTTTGTTTTAAAATCATACAACTTATGTAGTAAAAGTTCTTTAGCTTGATTCTCAGAAAAATAATAAGACGTGTAATTGGCTAACTGCCATTGTTTTTTTTCATCAATCAACGAATAAACGCGCACACCTGGTGCATTGCCATGCGAAGTTGAAAGGGCTGCATTTAAATAGACCCCCACAAGCGGCTGCTGTTCTGAATCAGACAATCGTTTGATTTCATCTTTGTGCGTGTGTGCGGCTAATACACCAATAATTGAACGAGCATGCTGCTTCAGCAATTGTAGAACAACCGCTGCCGGTTGCTGCGTCCAAAACGAAGCACCATCGTACGTATTCTTTCCCGGTGGGATATGCATCACTAACAACACTTGTTCATGGCGCTGCTGGGCATCAGCTAGTTGCTCACTTAGCCAGTGCAGCTGGCTTTGGATACTATTCGAAATGATCCCTTGCGCGCGCGGTGAGAACATCACACTGTTGAGTGAAATGACACGTAATCGCGGGAATAAATAAGCGCTATAATAACCATCGATTCGATTTGTGGATAGTGCACAAGGATAGCGAGC
>DAIDLK010000079.1 GCA_027449525.1 Legionellaceae bacterium
TTATCTGCCCAGTCGGCGTTTCAGTTGAATCAAGACAGTATTGAATTACACGGGCTTTGTGTTGCTTGCCATTGAATTATACCAAGGCACCCTCATATAGGTTGTTAGGCTTTTAGAAAGGAGCACGTTTGGAACAGTTTCGTGGGACAACTATTTTATCGGTAAGATGCAGTAAACAAGTCGTCATTGGTGGTGATGGCCAGGTGACGCAAGGTAATACCGTGATGAAAAGTAACGCGCGCAAAGTGCGTCGTTTGTACAAAGATAAAGTGATTGCTGGTTTTGCCGGCGGCACGGCCGATGCCTTTACGCTGTTTGAGCGTTTTGAAGGCAAACTGGAGATGCATCAAGGACATTTAACACGTGCCGCGGTTGAGCTGGCTAAAGATTGGCGTACGGATAAATTCTTGCGCCGTTTAGAGGCGCTGATGGTGGTGGCGGATGAAAAAACGTCGCTAATTATTACAGGAAATGGCGATGTCATTGAACCTGAGGAAGGTATTATGGCGATCGGCTCGGGTGGTCCTTATGCGCAAGCTGCTGCACGTGCTTTATTAGAAAATTCAAAATTATCGGCCTTGGAGATCGTTAAAAAATCGCTCAATATTGCAGCCGATCTTTGTATTTATTCAAATCATCATTTAACCCTTGAACAATTGGAAAATCATTGTGAGTAATTTTGTAAAGAATACCATGACACCGCGCGAAATTGTTGAGGCACTTGATCGGCACATTATTGGCCAGGATCAGGCAAAGCGTGCCGTTGCAATTGCCTTACGCAATCGTTGGCGCCGCATGCAAATCGATGACCCATTATTACGTAATGAGATTATGCCGAAAAACATCCTAATGATTGGGCCTACTGGCGTTGGAAAAACTGAAATTGCGCGTCGGCTTGCGCGCTTAGCGGAAGCACCTTTTATTAAGGTTGAAGCGACTAAATTCACTGAAATCGGTTACGTTGGTCGGGACGTCGATGCCATTATCCGCGATTTAGCCGACATGGCAATTAAGCAGACGCGTGAAATTGCTATGAAAAAAGTGCAGCATCCGGCAGAAGAGGCGGCAGAAGAACGCATTTTAGATAGTTTATTACCCCCTCCGCGCGGTGGGCATCCTCCGGGTGAGCGTGATTCTACCGCCAGGCAAGTTTTTCGTAAGCGATTGCGTGAAGGCGAGCTGGACACACAAGAAATTGAAATTGATGTAGCAGCGCCGGTTGGGATTGAAATCATGTCACCTCCTGGCATGGAAGAAATGACCAATCAATTGCAAGCTATGTTCCAGCAAATTGGAAACAATAAGACTAAAAAGCGTAAAGTCGCTATAAAAAAAGCGATGAAAATATTGGCGGATGAAGAAGCTCTTAAACTGATTAACGAAGACGATATTAAGGTGCGAGCTATTGAAGCGGTTGAGCAAAATGGCATTGTGTTCATTGACGAAATCGATAAAGTTGCTAAGCGTTCAGAAGTGGGTGGTGATGTATCGCGTGAGGGCGTGCAACGTGATTTGCTGCCGTTAATTGAAGGTTGCGCCATATCCACTAAATACGGAGTGATTCGTACGGAGCACATTTTGTTTATAGCCTCCGGTGCGTTTCATGTGGCGAAACCATCTGATTTAATTGCTGAATTACAAGGCCGTTTGCCCATTCGCGTGGAACTCTCCGCACTGAGTGCGGATGATTTTGTCCGCATTTTAACTGAGCCAAAAGCCTCTTTGACCGAGCAGTACGAGGCCTTAATAGCTACAGAAGGGGTAACACTGAGTTTTGCTGAAGACGGCATTCGTCGAATTGCCGAGGTGGCTTGGCAGGTCAACGAGCGTACGGAAAACATTGGTGCGCGTCGGCTTTACACCGTGATGGAGCGTTTACTGGAAGTAATATCGTTTGAAGCAACCGATAAACAGGGTGAGAAAGTCTGTGTTGATTCGAATTATGTGCAAAAACACTTAGGTTTATTAGTACAAGATGACGATTTGATGCGTTATATTCTATAGTGCGGCTTCAGCGCTAAAATTGATTGACTCTGGTTGAGATTTGGCGCGTTTCGCGCGCCAATAAGCTCGGCTAATCATCGTTAAATTAAAGCTAATGATCAGCGCTAATAATGCATGCAGCATGTTGGGATTTAAATGGCTGACGATGGGCAGTGCAATCGCCACCCCCAAACAGCCAACTACACTTAACAGCAATGTTTTTTGTAACGGAATCTTATTCTGCCCGAGAAATACTAGTGTGGATAACGGTTGTTGCATGGCGCCAGCCGTGGTCATAATGGGGAAGGCGACCGCGGGCGACACACCAAGCATAAAAAGCACCGCTTGGACCATGGCAAACAAGCCAATACCAACCGTGGTTAGTGCGCCACAAATGGTTAGTGCAAAAAAGCCAATCACTAACTTCCACGAATGCAGCGCGGTGAGTGAAGCATTTGCTGGTATTAAGCCGGATAAATCAAGGAGCAGCAGGGTAATCATCCCTGCAAAGCAGAACATCATCGTTAAACGAACGGCTTGTTTATTAAGATGACTCATGACGTGAGCACCTAAAAATCCCCCCAAACAGGCACCGCAAACTAGTGTTACCAAGGTGACAAGATCAACTGGAATAACGTGCATAAAAAACAACGACTCGAGCATACCGGGGATAACTTGTGCGCCATTATTAACGGCGGGTAATTCATCGTCCTCAAAAGTATTCAAGCACTTGGCTAAGGCTATATTGACTGCAAAACTGCCGATGCCGAGTGTGTCAGCCATTGAGCTGATGATACCGCTACCACCGAGTTTTATTTGCGTGGCAATCGGTAGTTTTAAACGGGGTTGTTGGTAGAGCGCATAAAACATTTTGCCGACACAGAACAGATTAAGTCCAATCAGTAAGAAAATCATGGCGAACATCAGAGGATTCCATTTCAAAAAATGATTCATTATACCACAAGAAGGGGGTAGGGCAAAGAAGGCCTAACAACCAAGTGCTTTGAACCCTGAAGTTCAGGTGGGTTGTTATCGTGTCAGTTCAGGCTCATGTCGTCATAACGACAGTGCTCAACGCCAACAACAGACTACATCCCTAAGTAATAGTATCGGTTCAAAAAACAGTGGCTGTCAGGTGAGGCTAATATAACAGAAAAAAAGAAATTTTAAAGCAAGAGGTCGGTATTAGTTAGCTCCAGCCCTTTTTAAAAGCGTAAGCCAGCTTATTGAGACTGTCTTTTGCATCGCCAAATAGCATCCAGGTGTTTTGTTGGTGGTAAAGTGCATTGTCTACACCTGAAAATCCGGTGCTTAAGCTACGCTTTAGTACAATGACTTTTTTTGCTTGGTCTAACGCTAAAATAGGCATGCCATAAATTGGGCTGGATTTGATGGTTCGCGCGGCCGGATTGGTTACGTCGTTGGCACCAACGACTAACGCGAGGTCAGCTTGCGCGAACTCAGGATTAATGTCATCCAAATCGAATAAATCCGTGTAGGTTACATTGGCTTCGGCGAGCAGCACGTTCATATGTCCCGGCATTCTTCCCGCCACCGGATGAATCGCATATTTTACTGAAACACCATTGGCTTTTAGTTTGTCGGCCAATGCGCGCAGTGCATGATGTGCTTGTGCGGCGGCCATACCGTAACCTGGCGCAATAATAACTCGTTGTGCATTCTCCAAAGAAAATAGCGTGTCCTCTATCGTAATCTCCTGTACGGCTTGATTGGATACATGACCAGCTGATTTTGCTGTGTCATCTGATCGAGCACCAAAGGCACCCAAAAGAACATGGGTGATGGAGCGATTCATTGCTTTGCACATTAAAATAGCTAAGATTAATCCTGAGGTTCCGTCCAACGCACCGGTAATGATTTGAATGCGATTTCCGAGCATAAAACCCATGGCTGCAGCGGTTAAACCACCGTAAGCATTAAAAAGGGCAATTAATACCGGCATATCAGCTGCACCAATCGGCGTGGTCACGAACAGCCCAAAGACAAGGGTTAATCCTAACAGTAGGTAAAATAGTGTGCGCTCTGCCGGGTGACCAATGAGGTAGCACAACAAGCCGATGAGTACAAGAAAAAATGCGATATTGATTTGATTTTGACCTCGATAAGTGATTGGGTATCCTGGTAAAATTCCATGCAATTTTCCGGCGACCATTAGACTACCGGTAAACGTCAGCGCGCCTAGCATGACTTCAGAACCGGTAATTGCCATACTTAGATGACCGAGGGTCAGCTGATAACGTAGATACTCAGCGATACCAATCAGACAAGCCGCTAACGCACCACAGGCGTGCGAAAGTGCAATCCGTTGGGGGATTTTTGTCATAGGGATACGCCAGGAGATGGGGATACTTAGAACGGTACCAAGAACAATACCGCCAATAATCCAACGGTACGTGACCATGTGATGATTCAATAAGGTGCCAATAATGGCGACTAGCATGCCAATTGCGGCTAACTGCATCCCTCGACGAGCGGTTGCTGGTGATCCTAATGAACGGATCCCAACAATAAATAATACTGCTGACAACAAGTAATATAGTTCAAGCAGGATCATGATGGTCGATCCACTATATTTGATTCTTTTTTAAACATGGCGAGAATCCGATCGGTAAGGATAAAGCCGCCGACCACATTGATTGTGGAGCACGTGACGGCGATAAAGGCAAGCACGTTGGTTACTATGCTGTAATTTTCCCCAGCAACCACCATCGAACCCACCAATGCAATACCAGAGATGGCGTTAGTGGCCGCCATTAATGGCGTGTGCAGCAACGGGGGAATTCGTGCGATGAGTTGATAGCCTAAAAAGCCGGCTAGAGTAAAGATGTACAGATCAGCTAGTTGATACGTTGGCATACTTCATCCTTGTTATTCTAGAAAAATTTCACCTTGGTACGTGACTAAACACGCTTTAATAATTTCATCCGACCGATCCAGTTTTCCAGCCTGCAATAGGGGGGTAACGTGTTGCAAAAACGCATAGAGGTTACGTGAAATCAATTGGCTGGCATGGACCGGCAACAGAGCCGGGAGGTTTTGTGTGCCAATCAGGGTTACACCGTGCTTCACCACCACTTTCCCTGGTTCAGATAAGGCACAATTACCGCCTTGCTCAACCGATAAATCGACAATGACTGAGCCTGCTTGCATTTCTTGCACCATAGCAGCAGAAATTAAAATGGGCGCTTTTTTGCCTGGGATCAAAGCGGTGGTAATGATGACATCAGCGGAAGCTATGTACTTACGGATGATGTCCTGTTCCTGTTGATAGAACGCGTCAGACTGTTCTTCGGCATAGCCATCTTGATTAACTGTCGTTACGTGAGTCACGGCTAAGCTAACAAAATCAGCACCGAGGCTTTTCACTTGTTCTTCTGCTGCCG
>DAIDLK010000080.1 GCA_027449525.1 Legionellaceae bacterium
CATTGGATTTGGGTTTTACCCAACTAAAAAATCGTTTTATGATGGGATCAATGCACACTGGCTTAGAGGAGGATAAGCCTAGTCTCCAGCGCTTGGCGGTTTTTTATCGTGAGCGGGCTGAAGCGGGTGTGGGGCTAATTGTTACGGGTGGTTTTTCGCCGAATCGAGTAGGACGCCTAGCACCTTTTGCGGCAAAATTAACGTCGGTAGGAGAACAGCGCCGGCATGCCTTGGTTACGCAAGCCGTGCATGAGAGCGGCGGAAAAATTGCCCTTCAACTTCTGCATGCTGGACGGTATGCCTATCATCCCTTCAGTGTGGCGCCCTCACGTGTTAAAGCACCGATTAGCCCTTTTACCCCCTGGGTGTTAAGCGCTCGCGGTGTAGTTAAAACCATCCAGCACTATGCCCGTGCCGCACTTTTGGCACGAAATGCTGGGTACGATGGTGTAGAAATCATGGGCAGCGAGGGGTATTTAATTAATCAATTTATCGTCACGCGCACCAATCAGCGTACCGATGCGTGGGGGGGAAGTTATACTAAGCGCATGCGATTTCCGGTTGACATTGTGCGCGCCATACGCGAAGCAGTCGGACCAGACTTTATTATCATTTATCGCTTATCCATGCTTGATTTAATTGCCGATGGTAGTGACTGGTCGGAGGTGGTTGCATTGGCCCAAGCCGTTGAAAAAGCGGGAGCAACGTTAATGAACACCGGCATTGGTTGGCATGAAGCGCGAATTCCCACTATTGCGGCCTGTGTCCCTGCGGGTGCGTTTACACCGGTAACGCAGCAGTTAAAAGCGCACATCACCATTCCTATCATTGCTTCAAATCGTATTAATACCCCTGAGCTTGCCAATCGCTTATTGACTAGCGGCGTGGCAGATATAGTGTCAATGGCTCGGCCCTTTTTAGCTGATCCACAATTTGTAGCCAAGGCGCAGCGCGGAGAATCAAGAGCTGTCAATGTGTGCATTGCCTGTAATCAAGCGTGTCTTGACCAAGTGTTCGTGCACAAAACAGCCTCTTGCCTAGTTAACCCGCGTGCAGGCCACGAAACTGATTTAGTGTACCGGCCAACCGATGCACCGAAAAGGATTGCTATCGTTGGCGCAGGACCGGCTGGTTTAGCGTGCGCTGCTGTGGCCGCTGAGCGTGGACATGCCGTCACACTCTTCGAGCGCAGTGCGCAACTTGGCGGGCAATTTAACCTTGCCAAAGTCATTCCAGGTAAACAAGATTATCAGCATACCGTAACGTATTTTTCTCATCAACTGCAGCAATTGAATGTTCAAATTAATTTAAATACTGAAGCGGATGAGGAACAATTAAAAGGCTATGATGAGGTCGTGGTGGCTACGGGTGTGTTGCCCCGAATGCCGCAAATACCAGGTATTGAACACCCCTCCGTGATGACGTATGTGGATTTATTAAAAGGTAAACGTCAGGCCGGTTCTCGAGTAGCTGTTATTGGTGCCGGTGGTATAGGAATTGATGTGGCTGAATGGTTGATGCACGATGGATCGCATCCAACAATGCATGACTTTTACCAAGAGTGGGGTATTGACATTCATCTAGCGCATCGTGGCGGACTGGTTCCTGCCATCCCCCCAAAAAGTCCACGGGAAGTGTACTTGTTGCAGCGCAAATCGGAAAAAATCGGTCTTCATTTAGGCAAAACGACTGGCTGGATTCATCGTTTGAGCTTAAAGCATCGTCACGTGCAATTTTGTTCTGGGGTAACGTATCAACGCATTGACGATCAGGGTCTCCACGTTGAAATAAACGGCAAAACGCGTCGATTAGACGTGGATAGCGTGGTGGTTTGCGCGGGTCAAATTGAGTTGAATGGACTGTATCATGCTCTAAAATCATTGGGACAATCGGTGCATTTAATTGGTGGTGCAGCGAAGGCCTTAGAGTTGGATGCACGCCAGGCCATTAATGCCGCTTGCCGATTAGCCGCAGCGCT
The DNA here is from genome assembly GCA_027449525.1 of Legionellaceae bacterium. Lineage (GTDB taxonomy): Bacteria > Pseudomonadota > Gammaproteobacteria > Legionellales > Legionellaceae > JAGVJT01. The sequence continues at coordinate 1,979 of DAIDLK010000080.1, forward strand.
TTAAAAGTCACTGCCGCAACAAAACAGAATAAAATGAGTGCATTTCGCCATAAATTTTGCTATGATACGTGACAATTTTATATTGATATAATCTCGAATACGGATTATTCACCTAGTAGGTATGAACATGACTATTGAAAATCTATCGTTTGCTGATTTACGTTTATCAGCGCCGTTATTAAAAGCACTGCAGGACAAAGGGTTTGAAACCCCGTCACCTATTCAGGCGCAAACTATTCCGCATTTATTGGCGGGGCGCGACTTAATTGGCCAAGCACAAACAGGAACCGGTAAAACAGCCGCTTTTGCCTTACCCGCCCTAATGCGTTTAGATCCTGTCCAACGCAGCCCACAAGTATTGGTGTTAGCACCAACCCGTGAGCTGGCCATTCAAGTGGCGGCGCACTTTGAATCGCTTTGTGTTCATCAACCGAATACGCGCGTGATCGTTTTGTGTGGAGGCCAGGACTATCGTCCCCAGTTGAAAGCCTTGCGTGAGGGCGCACAAATTATTGTTGGTACGCCGGGGCGTATTCTTGATCACATGCAGCGCAAAACATTACAGTTGAACGAGTTGCGCCTGTTTGTGCTAGACGAAGCTGATGAAATGCTTCGAATGGGCTTTATTGACGATGTTGAGACAATTCTGGCTGAATTGCCGCACAAAAAGCACATTGCGTTATTTTCTGCAACCATGCCGCAACGTATTCGGCAAATTGCCACTCAGTATTTAGACGACCCCGTTTCAATTGAAATTCGCATGGAAACAGCTACGGTTAAAAGCGTTGAACAGCGCTTCATTTTTGCTTCACAACCACAAAAGCCGGATGCGTTATTACGCCTATTGGCCACTGAAGCTTATCAAGGCTTGATTGTGTTCACTCGTACGAAGAGCAGTGCTGAAGAAGTGACTAGCTTGTTGCAACAACATGGATTTAAGGCCATGGCGATTCACGGCGATATCACGCAAGCTTTGCGTGAGCGAGTGATTGCGCAGTTCAAACAGGGTGTGATTGATATTTTAGTTGCAACCGATGTCGCAGCGCGCGGCCTGGATGTGGAGCGAGTAACGCACGTTATCAACTATGATATGGCGCATGATTGTGAAACGTACGTGCACCGTATCGGTCGTACAGGCCGTGCGGGCCGTAGTGGTGTCGCTATTTTATTTGTTACCCCGCGCGAATCGCGTTTGCTAAACGTACTTGAGCGCCATACTCGCCAACGTATTGAAAAAATGAACGTACCGAGCGATCTCATGATGCAGTCAGCGCGCCAGACGCAATTCATGACACGCATTACTGAGCGTTTACAACATGCCAATTTACCCGATTACCGCGCTATTATTGAACAATATGTGAATGAGAAAGGGTTTTCTGCCGTGGATGTTGCGGCAGCCTTAGCGTTATTAGTTCACCAGGACAAACCATGGAAGCAACAACTTCCAGCGTTCAAGTCAGCACGTGCTACCCGTGAACCGCGCGGAGAGTCACGCGGTTTTTCTGGCCCAAGTCGTGCTCAGTCTGCTCGTCCGCGTCATCATGAGGGTGCACAAGAATTATTTCGCATTGATGTCGGTCGCATTCATGGTGTTAAGCCAGGCAACATTGTTGGTGCAATAGCGAATGAAGCTGGTTTGCAGAGCCGTCATATTACTGGTCTAAAGATCAATGAAGATCATTCAACGGTTCGGTTGCCACGTGGTTTGTCTAAAGAAGTATTTACTGGTTTAAATAAAGCGTGGGTATGTGGACGTCAATTAAAATTGACTTCATTGGGTGCTGCATAAGGGTGGTTTATGAAACGATTCATCATCAGTTTCTTGCTGTGCGTTACCTTTTCAGTCAACGCTAGTTCCTTAACGCGCATTGTGGTGTTTGGTGACAGCTTGTCCGATAATGGCAACCTGTATGAATTCATGCGCCATCAATTACCAGTCTCCCCGCCCTACTTTGAAGGGCGTTTTACTAACGGTCCGGTATGGATTGAGCACGTGGTGAATCATTATTATCCTAATAACGCTAAAGATCACCTGCTAAACTATGCGTTCGGTGGCTCCGGTGTCGGTGAGGATGACGAGGATGACGAGGATGAATCAATTTTTACTTTACGTAGTGAAGTGGACAGTTATTTACTAGCGCATCAAGAGCTTGCTGATGCAAATAGTTTGTTCGTTTTGTGGATGGGGGCAAATAACTACATTGCAGGTCCTGATGATCTGGCGCAAGCAGTTGTACGTGTCAATGACGGTATCGTTGCTCAGGCCGAGCGGTTAGTGCACCAAGGTGCGCAGCATATTTTATTTGCTACTATCCCTGACTTAGGGCACACCCCTTGGGCGATAGATTTTGAATTATCGGATGAATGGACGGAGGCTTCGGTAAAACACAACGCCTTATTGCGCCAAAATTATTGGAAGTTAAAACATCAATACCCAGACGTTGAATGGATTTTGTTAGAAGTCGATCATATGTTTAATTTAGCGCTAGAATTTCCAGAGCAGTATGGTTTCACCAATACAACCGGGACGTGTTATGAGGCGGCTATGCCAACCGCATCAACCCAACAGATGATGCGAGCTCGCGCACCCAAAGTCGCCTTGCTCCAAATGCTGTCGGCCGTACGACCGTCTGAAGCAGCCAATGTTTGTGATGGTTACTTGTTCTTTGATCCCATTCACCCCTCAGGGCGTGCGCATGCCTTGATCGCCGATGAAACCATCAAGCTATTGGATTCATTGGGTATACAATTTAATGAGTAAACGCACATCTCGACTTACCACCCCCGGTTGGTGCAAATTTTTTCATACGCTTTCGTAATAGCTTGCGTCATTTCATTAGCCTTTTTAATGGCTTCAGCACTAGCCCCTTTTGCACTGATCTTATCGGGATGATGTTGGCTAATAAGTCGTCGATACGCGCGTTTTACTTCTTCTTTGCTGGAACTTGGCGTTATTGCCAACAGCGTATAAGCTTGGGCCAGCGGATCAACTCGCTGGGATTGAAATGGTTGATACGTGGATTGTGCTTGATGAGGTAACGCTGCGAAGCCTAAGCTAACCAGCATGTGATTGAGCCGAGCAATTTTAGCACTAGTGAAGCCTATTTCTTGTACATGCTCATATTGCAGCGTGATAAATAATTTCAGTAGCGACGGATTGTGTGCGGTAACCTGCTTGAGGTGGAGTAACAGGGGAGTCATGTTAAACGCACTGGACTTGCCTTGATTAAAAAATACCTGTGCTTGTGCTCGTTGTGCTTTGTTCAAACCCAGCTCACTCATGCAGCGGCGTGCGAGATGAATGGATGCTTCAGACACTCGTCCATCTGCTTTAGCGACCGCGCCCAGTAGACTAAAGGTTGCTTGTAAAAAAATTGTTCTCGT
>DAIDLK010000081.1 GCA_027449525.1 Legionellaceae bacterium
CCAACCGAACAGCATTGCGCGACGTTTACTCTACGCCGAATTAAGTCCTAAATTACCACCCTACCTTAGCCAGCGACTCAGCTCAATCGCTAATAACCGTCCGTTGCTGCGTTTATTATTTACCGGTCATGCGGCCACGGGGCCATTCATCAGTCAGGCCAGCCGCTTATACCATCTCGATATGACAATTTTACTGGCTAATTTAGATTGTATCGACTCCGTTACCTGTGGTGTGCTGGTCATTGAGCTGCATGCCAATGCGGCACTCCTACAATCTTTCGTATCACACTGTCATGAAAACAATCTTTCTGTGGAGATTTTAGGCTATGTCAGCGACTCTTTATAGTGTAATTGGATGGGCCAGTGTTGAAACGCTTTACATGGTGTTTTTTAGTACTCTGTTTGCCGTCGTGATTGGTTTTCCACTTGGGACACTGTTATTTTCCAGTGCGGTGATACAACCGCACGCACTCACGTACCGCGTGCTGAGCGGAATCGTTAATACTAGCCGTTCAGTACCATTTATTATTCTATTGGTAGCTATCATCCCCTTAACCCGTTTATTGGTCGGTACCTCGATTGGTGTCAATGCAGCCATTGTCCCGCTCACTCTGGGCGCTGCGCCCTTTTTTGCTCGTTTAGTAGAAAATGCCCTACAGCGCCTTCCGCGGGGCTTGATTGATACCGGATTCGCCATCGGTGCTACACAACGCCAAATGTTGTGGTGCATTCTATTACCCGAAGCACGTCCAGCGTTGGTGCAAGCGATTACTGTAACCGCTATTACTTTGGTCAATTACTCGGCCATGGCTGGTACTGTAGGCGGCGGTGGGTTAGGAGATTTAGCTATTCGTTACGGATACCAGCGTTTTGATGTAAAGACCATGTTAGTGACTGTGTTTTTATTAGTCGTTTTGGTGCAAAGTATTCAATGGCTCGGCGATTATCTGGCCCAACCCCGCACAACACAGGAAACCACAAAATGTTCACGTTAAGCCGTATTCTCTGCCTTCTACCGTTTCTCGCCTTCGTTGGTTGTCAACAGCACGCGGCTAATCATTTAGTGATTGGTACCATTGCCGGTCCTGAAACTGAATTAGTGGAAGTAGCCAAACAAGTTGCCGAAAAAAAATACGACTTAACGATTAAAATCGTCGAATTTAATGACTACAATTTACCCAATCAAGCTTTAAATGACGGCAGTATCGATGCCAATGTGTATCAGCACCTCCCTTACTTAACGGCTGCTAATCAAGCGCATGGTTACCACTTGGTTGCCATTGGCAAAACATTTATCTATCCAATGGGGCTTTATTCCCAGCGGATTCGGTCACTCCAGCACTTACCAGCACACGCTTTGATTGCGGTACCAAATGATCCCAGCAACTTAACCCGTGCGCTGCAATTACTACAACAAGCACAGCTCATTACACTGAATAACGCTAGCATGCCGACGGTACGGGATATCACTGACAATCCTCAGCAGTTGCGCTTTAAAGAGCTCGACGCTGCACAATTGGCGCACGTGTTACCTGATGTGGATGCAGCGATTATTAACACCACCTTCGCCATTCCAGCAGGATTGAATCCTCTGCGGGATGCCTTGCTATTAGAAAACAAACAATCCCCGTACGCCAACCTGATTGTCATGCAACAAAACTCGCCTAAAAAAGCTCAAATTGAGCAATTCCTGCAGGCGTTCCATAGTAAAGCCGTGCAACAACGTGCCGAGCAATTATTTTCAGGTGCCGCGATTCCCGCCTGGTAAAAAAAAAGACATTCTAATAAACATGCGCTATAATATAATTATTAATCAATATATAATGAGGGTTTTACATGGCTAAGTCAGCCACTTATAGTGAATCATTAGGGGATGCTTACCAGGGCATTAGTAATTTTACCGTGCCAAGATCACCGTCAACGTTTAGCAACATGCTCTTTCGTGGACCTGATCATATTCTCTATAATCGTACGTTACTTAAAAAATTTTCACCCGAAGCGCGCGAAAAATTTTTGGCCATTTACCAAAGCAGTTTGGGCCTAAAGGAATTACCTAAAGCTGAAGGACACATTCAAACCTACCTATCACAACGACAAAAAACCCTCGAAGCCATTGGGCTTCCCGTGGTGAACAGTCCAGAGGTTGATCAACTGGCCGCTAGTTACAAAGATTTGGATACAATCTTCACCCAAATTGGCGCTCGCTATCATCCTAGCTCCGTGCAAGCATATCTCCAGGACGAACGTAGTAAAACCTTTCAAACCTTAAAAAAACAGTTTGAGCAGGATCAACAAGCCATTCGAGCTAGTACATTGACTGATAAGGAACAAAAACTAAAATACCTTGCTGAAGAATACGACAAGCAAGTCAAAGCGCTGGAAACTAGTCTTAACGAACAAATTACTCAAGCGCATCAGGCGGTTAGTAAGGAACAGTGGCGGGTCTATGTCCTTGCACAAATGCGGCAGGAAAACCAAGCCATGCGCGAAGCAATTGATACCGTGCAAGCGCGTAACATGCCGGTTTTAAGCGGTGCCTCCATCGAAGCAGGTGGTGACGAAGGCCTTAGTAATGTTACGATCGACGAGCTCATCAAATATTGTGACGAAACTGGACAACCGCTGCGCACCCCGATTGGCACGCGCATTAATGTTTCAAAAACCGATGATGGCTATTCGTTCCAACTCGCCCCAGTTAAAAATAAATGGTTTTTCAATCAATCCAAATTACACCCAAGCAAGGCCGACTGGTTGTTCATGGGACAACTGCTCCGGGCTACTGGCAAAGAAAGTGTGACCATTACCATTAACACCAAGAATGATAAAAATGACCAACTCGCAATGCGTGAAGCTCGTATTGCTTATGAGGCCCAACTCGAAGCTGGCTTTGCCAAACACGTTAAAGACAAAGATGGCAAAGATAAGCCAAACATAACGATTATTGTTAACGGCAAAAAAATAGAATATGACAAGCTCTACGTACAAAAACACACCACTTATCATGGTGGTCACAAACAAGATTCTGAGCGAGCAGTCTCCAACCAAGGTGAAAGCGTTGCACAAGAACGAGCGAAACGATTGAATAAATCACAAGATATTAAAAAAGAAGTCGAAGCGCTTCGAAAAGACATGGAAGCTAAACGACCGCCAGTAGCAAAAACGCCAACAACGCCAAGCTCTAGAGCATCGGCAGGGTCTTCTTAACTCGCCGCGGCCACCACCGCCGCGAGGCTTTTACTGTTGGGATCACGTGAATAGGCATCTAATATGTCTTGTACCAATTGGCCAATCACACTCAGTCGATTCTCTTCTTCTATCATCCCCACTTCTTCTTTATAGGCGTTCAAGCGTTCGTTGAGTTCTTTCGTAATCGAGCCATTGGGGAACAACAAGGCTAAGAAACGACGCGCTTCGCTTGGGCCAATCTGTCGATAAAGGTGGTTCCGTACCGTAGCATCCTCAGCGGTGGTACTAAACGCCCATAATTCAATTGGACCTAAGGTTAAGGTCAATAATTGCACGCTGACGCCTGACTTGGTGGAGTATTGGACTAAAAAAGTGGCCCCTCCAGCTCGCGGACCATGCACTCGCGTGCGCAAGGCCACCTTGGCGGTTTCCGACAAACCAAATATCTTCACTGTTTTTTCGATGGTCTGGGTTGGACCTGCGTCCATTATGTACACCGCCGTACCAAATTCAATCATTACCGCATCAAAATCGTCGACTGATTGCGACAACAAAGCAATTTGTACATTCCATTTGCGCCCCTCGCGCATATCAAGAATCACCTGATCGCGTACGGCACTGGAACGCGAGGTTCGATGGAACTCGTCATAGACAATGCGCTTAGGATCTTCTCTAATTTGGGTAATCCTGTCGAGGTGATAGGTACGGTATTGCTCGGGCATGGAGTTCACACTGTCTTCGGTTAAATAATAATGACGAGCGAGCACGTAACGAGCCAACATATACATCACCGATGTTTTACGATCAGCGGCATCCCCACCACTTTTAGCCACTTCGTCTAGGTCCAATGACACCACCCGCGCGTCACCTAAATCAAAAGCCGTGACGCGTGAAAGCACCGGGTATTCACGTACCGCGCTCGATACCATACGGGAAAATGCAGCAATTAATGACTCACCCGTAGGCGTAACAATTTTTTCGTACAAATCTTCAATGGAGGCGGTACGACAAATTGACGCCGCATCCGCTAATAACGGCATGGCATAACGCTGTGCTAACATGGCTTCGTGCGTGAAGCCCGCTAAAAATAACGCATCCGTCACCTCCCACCAGGTAGACTTTGAATCGCGCACAAAACCAATTTCCTCTAAAATACCGTCGATGAGCTCTTCTAGACCTGGCGCATAGGCGGTAGGATTAGCCTCATCCGAAAGACTTTTGTACAGTTCATCCACCACCATCCCTGACAAATCCGACATACCATCGTAGGGCTTATCAGCACCTAACGGCGTGTTGAGCAAGGTTAAAAAGTTCACCAAAAATGAACGTTCGGAGGGTGTTGGGTAACGACAGCCCAGTTGGGTATCAAACGGATTGATCGAATACTCAGGCGTCATGCGCAACCGATGATAAGCAACTAAATGCCGACTGGCCGGCGGAAGGGCTTCTTTTAATAATGAAATTAATCCACTGCTGGAAGGACCAATGTCAATAATGGCAATGCGTGGTAAACGTGAAATTCCGGCTGACATGCACAGCGCTAAATTGAGCGCATTGGACAGTACCGATTTTCCTGAGCCTGGGCGGGCAAAAACTAAGTCAATCCAGGTCGTTTGCTGATTCGATCCGGGTTGAAAAGGCCAAGGTTTTCCGTCTGGCGAACGAAACAGTAACGCGCCGGTCTCCCAAGGTGACGCAGGACGCGAAATGGGTAACATGGTTATCACTTCTGACAGGGGGGCTACTGTAGGTACCGCGGGACTCGACACGGTGATAGCCGGTAAGCTAGCCGCAAAACCGAAAAATGGATCACCACAAATTTCAGATACCTCCATCGATCCCCAGCCTTGAATGGCCTTAACGAGCTCTGAACTGCGTTGGCGTAATAGTGGCAGCTCACCTTCAGGTGCCCAGGTAGAGGCGACCACACGAAGACGCACAATGGCCTCGTCGCTATTAAGCTGTAAGTATTTTAATAAATTGACAGAATCACTTAGGAGGCGATTTTCAGCCGAGGAAAACGTTAAAATGGACGCCAACAAGCCTTTTAACTTGAGCGTGGGCCAACCAT
>DAIDLK010000082.1 GCA_027449525.1 Legionellaceae bacterium
CCAAAGTCCAGTTTGGCATTCGACATCTAATTGCGCTATTATTCATCTTTTTTAATGGATAATTCCGTTGCAACCCAAGCGAGTTCTCAGTGTCTTCTCTTTAGTGATGATCAATGTCATTGCTGTAGATAATTTACGCACACTACCCATTTCAGCAGAATTAGGTGTGGGTTTGATTACTTATTATCTGCTAGCGGCCATTACGTTTTTTATTCCGGTTGCGTTAGTATCAGCGGAACTTGCTACCAAGTACCCCAGCACGAGAAGCCTTTGGTTTACGTGTGGCGTTTATCACCATCTGGTTGCAATGGGTCTACAACATTGTCTGGTACCCAAGTATCTTGCTGTTTATTGTGACGACGCTGGCTTATGTCATCAATCCTGAACTAGCCAATAATCGCTTTTATTTACTATCTACGACGATTAGTCTGTTTTGGTTGATGACCTTACTCAATTGTTTTGGCATGAAAATTTCCAGCATGGTCAGCACACTAGGTGCACTCATCGGTACACTATTACCCATGATTGGGATTGCTCTGCTAGGACTAATTTGGCTGGTTCAGGGGCAACCGCTCGCTATTGAGCAACCCATTCAGTGGCTTCCCCAACAAGATTTTTTCGGCAACGCCGCACTGTTTACCGCTATTTTGTTTGGCTTGCTTGGTATCGAGATGTCGGCCATGCATGCCGAGGAAGTGAAGTCACCCCAGCGTGATTATCCGCGTGCGCTATTGTATTCAACCTTCATTATTTTTTCTACTCTAGTCTGCGGATCGTTAGCTATTGTCGTGGTGGTACCCCACCAACAACTCAGCGTGGTTTCAGCACTCATTGATGCGTACGCACTATTTTTTGCTGCCTATCACATGCCATGGATGACGCCCGTTACGGCATTATTAATTATTATTGGTGGCTTAAGTGGTGTATCCGCTTGGATTATTGGACCAACCAAGGGATTACTGGTTTCAGCACGCGATGGCTCGCTGCCGAGTAGCTTTGTAACAATCAATCGCCATGGCGCACCAACCATTCTTCTCATGGCACAAGCCTGTATTGTTACGCTCCTTTGTGGTGCGTTAGTATTCATTGATACCATTCAAGCAGCCTACTGGTTTTTAACAATTCTGTGTGCTCAAATGGGTTTACTCGTCTACGTGTTGATGTTTGCCGCTGCTATTGTCCTACGCTCTCGTTCTCCACAGCCAATGGGTGCTTACTGTATCCCCGGAGGCACATGGGGCTTACGGCTGATCGCAGGAACTGGTTTATGCTGTTGTACGCTGGCAATCGCGGCAGGTTTTATCCCACCAACACAAATACCTATCCCTAACACGCTCCGATTTGAGGGCATGCTCTTGATGGGGCTAATCGTTTTTATTGCCGTGCCGTGGTGTTGTTTTCGTTCACGACCTTATTAAGACACGACTGGAGTGTTTAAGGGAAATAACTGCCATGGTGTAATAAATTGTCAAGAGGGTGATTAACAACCATTCGCAACCCGGCTCGAATTGTTGCAGTGCAACTAGCCCTATTAACACAAACAACGGTGGGGTGGCTGCTAGGAGTACGATACGAAATGAGGCCCGAAAAGTAAGTGTGTGTTTCAGAATGACTCGAGCCGACAATTTACCTAGGCTTGCCAATAAGCAAGCGCCCAAAGTCACTTGAGTGACAAAAAACAACCAAACCATCGGATACACTAAAAAAACCATGAGCCACTTAAAACAGAGCAAGTAACGTGAGCTTAACGCCGTTGAAGGCAACCATGCTCCGGATAACTGTGCTGAAAAATTCTGTGCGATCCATTGCTTGTTAAAACGATTTTTTCCAGCGGGCAATACACTGTCAGGTAGCGATAAACGATAATGCCACTGGTGCTTATCCAAAACGAACATTAGTTGCGGGTAATGTTGTAGATCTTGCCATTTGATAGGCCCCGATGTATCAATAATAGCCAGCACTTGTTGTTGCGCGTTTCTCACCAGATAAGGCATCGGTTCATTAAACACTAATTCACCGTGCTTAAACACTAACGGCGGCAAAGCGCTGAATGTATCAACCGTTTGTGAAACGATACGATGATACGCATTGCCCACCATCTTGGGCGCAAACGGGATACTCAGCAGCGTGGCAAACAAAAAAAGATAAGGCCAAGCAAAGCCTCGCCAACGCTTAGCAGCATCCTGGTATACTAAATTGGAGTAAAATGCCAGCAACAATGCTTGCAAATAGCTAAAATGTGGCCGATCAAGAGGTCGAACGGAATGGTTTGGTTGTTTCAGCACATAAACCCTGGCGAATAAAACTTAACCAAAGCTTACCATCTACTCGTAGGGTTTAACCACTACCGTCGTGCCCACATCAACAAAGTTTTCATTTAACCACTTTGCCGCACTGGGTAATACCCGAATACAACCATGGCTTGAATTGTAATCTGGCACCTCATATGCGGCATGAATTGAGTAACCTTTATAAAAATGCATGCAGTAAGGCATGCGTGCCCCACCGTGCGTCTCCAGAGGATAAACACTCGAACGGCATTCTTCCCCTTTTTTAGAGTAAACACGGTAGGTTCCGGTGACGGTACGACAAGAGCGGCCTATGTCTTCACAATAGTTTTTTCCGCCTGACGCGCTACCGGTCTCCAATAAATTACCTTGCGCGTCATAAGCAGCCCAAGCAGCTAATTTGGGGTCAAAGATAAACATCTTGTGCCCAGTAGCCGCACGTTTGACAGGGAAATTGCCACTGCCTCGGCTGTCCATCGTGTAATCGGGAGTGTAATGCGTGTGACCTGCGTCATCCACAATCGGTACTGAGCGATCCATGGATACACAAGACCCTATAAGTGCACAACACATCACAACAACGCCTTGCTTCATCATGATCTATCCTCCGTCTTTTTGTTTATTATAGGACACAATGTTTATTTATTTTTCAAATAAACGGAAGGGAGAAACTGACAATAGCTTTTGCGCTACTCTGGCAGCATGGCCTGAATGGCTAGTAATAATTGTTTATCCGTGCACTCTAAACAGCCGCCGCGTGCCGGCATGGCCTGATAGCCTTCACTAGTGTGCTGTAATAATTGCGCTAAGCCGGCTTGCAAACGCGCTGCCCAATCCTGTTTGACGCGCATACGGGGCGCGCCAAGCGGTATTTTAGGTTGTTCCGCATGGCAGAGTGAGCAGTAATGCTGCACAATTTGCTGCCCTTCATCCGGCGAGCCTTTGATTTGGTTTAGAAATTCTTCAGGGTGATGAGACGCCGCAAAACTACTTTGCAGCAAACAGCTAAGCAGGAAAAAAGTGAATTGACAACGCATGATGATCAACTATCCTATCGTTTAGCCAATACCACATCAATAATCTGGGTATCTCGGTAAGGGAACGTCACTAATTTGCTACATAAACGCTTAATTCGCGGCAACATAAAATGCTTAGGCCGCATTTTAACCGATAATCTATTGAAAAACCAAGTTGATTCCAGTAGAAATTCAGCAAGCTCATCTAGATTGTCGAATACCAATGGAATTTCGAAGCGTTGATGCGTGCAAAGCTGCCAATCGTAATGTGCCAGCGAGCACAACAGATTTTCTTTGCTAACAGCCACAGCGGTTTGATGAATCAGCGATTTACAAAAATGTCCTACCCGACTACTCCAAAGCGAACCTTGGTTAATTAACTCCGCCAGATACTGTTGTGTCACTGGAAACGAATCATAAGTGGTAGTAATCAACGACAAGTAGCCCGTTGCATGCGTTAGCGAATGCGCATAATGCAACAAACTGTGTATAGAAATAGTGGTACTCAGTGCGTGTGCTAAGACGAGATCGTGACTAGATTGCGGTAACCCATGTTGAGAACTGAGGTCAATGCAGGTGTATTCCGCCGCAGGAATTAGTTCCCTCACGAGTGGCAAGTAACGATGATCCCCTGCGCTTAAGTCAACCACTTTGCAGGGCGTGCGGTACTGCAAACCAAGCGACTGAATTTGCACAATAGCTGCTTGAACAAGCGTTTCACGCGTTGTTGGGCTACGCATCACCGTTTGCCTTTTTTACTTTTTACCCATTTCATCAAACGTTGCTTTTTCTTCACCTGGCGCGCATTCAAAGTATTCTTTCTGCCTTCATAGGGATTTTCACCGCCTTTAAATTGTAATTTTAACGGTGTGCCAACCAACTGCAATTTTTCAGTAAATCCTTTGATTAAATAACGCTTGTAATGCTGAGGAAGTGCGTCTAATTGGTTACCGTGAACAATAATCAAGGGTGGATTATGCCCACCGGCATGCGCATAGCGTAATTTAATACGACGACCGTTCACTAACGGAGGGGCATGCAAACCGACCAGATCATAGAGCAAACGGGTAATCGCTGACGTTGAGAACGGCTGAGTAGCGCAACGGTATGCCTGCAGGATATCTTTGAATAAAATACCAACGCCGCTACCGTGCAGTGCAGAGATAAAGCGGATTTTGGCGAATTCGGCAAAATAGAATTTACGTGCCAATTCAGCTTTCACTTGGGTTCTATGATCCTCATCCAACCCATCCCATTTGTTCACCACAACGACCAACGCCCTGCCCGCTTCAACTACCAGACCTAATAAATGAAGGTCCTGATCGGTTAATCCCTCTTTAGCATCAATCAACAGTAAACAAACATGCGCGTGGTTGATTGATTGCAAGGTTTTGATGATCGAAAATTTTTCTATTTTTTCATCCACACGCGAGCGACGCCTAACCCCGGCGGTATCGATTAAGAGGTAATCTTGTTCATCGCGCTGAAAAGGAATCGTAATGCTATCGCGCGTAGTGCCTGGGCTGTCGTACACAACGACCCGATCCTCACCAAGAATCCGATTCACTAAGGTTGACTTACCCACATTAGGCCGTCCAACAAAGGCGATTCGGATAGCGCCACCATCCTCTGGTTGCTGTTCATCGTCAGGAGCAAAATCGGCCGTAACCACTTGCAGTAACGCAGAAACACCGCGACCATGGGCCGCAGAAATGCCATGTACCGCCGCAAGTCCTAAATCTTGGAAATCGATCAACCCTGTTAGCTCATCCAAGCCATCTAATTTATTGACAATTAAATCAACGGGCTTACCCAACTTACGCAGATGAATCGCGATACTTTTATCAACTGGAGTGAGGCCACTGCGTGCGTCCACCAAAAAAAAGATCCGCGTTGCTTCCTGCAAGGCGATA
>DAIDLK010000083.1 GCA_027449525.1 Legionellaceae bacterium
ATTGGGTTGGACCCCCAGGGCCGCAAGCGGATGCTGGCCCTGGGACAGATTTTTTTGCCCTAAGAGAACGATGCGTGTCAATAACACCTTTGCATCTAGACATGACGTATTATCAAGTTTTCGAGCAGATAGCGCCGCTGAGCCAAGGATTCGCTTGCGTTAAAACAGAAGGATAACTCTACCAAAGGATCGAATGAAACTTTTCTCGTCACTTTACGTGCGCATGATGCGCTGGTCCGCCCACCCCCATGCACGCTATTATCTCGCCGGGGTATCGTTTGCTGAATCGGCTTTTTTTCCTATTCCGCCGGATGTCATGTTAATCAGCATGGGGCTTTCTTGTCCGCGCTCTGCTTGGCGATACGCCTGGATTGCTACGATCTTTTCCGTTTTGGGTGGTATGTTCGGGTATGCTATTGGCTATTGCAGTATGGGGCTTATAGAGCCTTATTTACTTCACTCGTCTTATGCAACAACGTATTTGTACGTTCGCCATTGGGTGGAGCAATGTGATTTATACATGGTAATTTTGGCAGGTTTCTCACCTTTTCCTTACAAACTATTCACGGTTACTGCGGGTGCAATGGAATTAGGTTTTATTGAACCGTTCATTGTGGGATCGTTCTTGGGGAGGGGGGCGCGATTTTTTCTGGTTGCTAGCATCTTATTTTTTGCTGGTCCAGGTTTGGAAAGGCAAATTCGTCGTTTTATTGATTGGATTGGCTGGCTTTTTTTGTTATTGGCCGTTCTCGCCTACTTGCTGATGAAATGGATACTATAATGAGGTACTGGCTTACTGTCGCTGTTTTCCTGGTGTGCAGTGTTTGCTTGCTCGGGTGCACCGTTCGACACGGCCTAGCACCGGTATTCAGTGGTTTCTTCTATCCGGCTCGAGAGCATATGGTGCGCCGAGGCGAAACGCTTTATTCAATTGCATTTCGCTATGATCAAGATTATCGCCGGTTGGCGGCGATGAATCATTTACAACCACCGTATACCGTGTACGTGGGTCAGGTATTGCAATTAAGCGTGCAGAAGATTGCAAAGCCAGTCAACCGCCGCGCGCCGCCTGCAAGGAATCAAACGCGTTGGTCTCATGCGTTGTTCCGTGTACACGGACGGTGGATTTGGCCTACGCGCGGCCCGGTAGCGGCAACTTTTGCACCAGAAAACGCCCGCAAGGGTATTGATATCACTGGACGCCGTGGCCAGCCGATTCTTGCCGCGGCCAACGGGGTTGTTGCTTATGCTGGACATGGACTTGCAGGTTACGGTAACTTGATTATCATTAAACACGACGCGCAGCGGTTAACCGCTTACGGGTATAACTTGCGAAATGTCGTGCATGAGGGTCAGCAGGTGTTAGCAGGACAAAAAATTGCCGAAATGGGGCAAATCAATCGGCATGCTTGGGGGTTACATTTCGAGGTGCGTGAGGCAGGTCGTCCAGTCAATCCCTTGCGTTACGTGCACGCGTATAAATTACGCAGGCACTGAACGCATAGCGGATGAATCGTTGTTTACCGTCGGTTCAAAAGTTAATTTTTTAAGTGCATCATTGCCCGTCATGCCCAAACGAATCAAGAAAGACAAAGCTTGGGTAACGAATTCACCGACAGCAGCGCATAAACTTACCAACGAATAAAGTGCCGTACGCAATGCGTTACCGAGGTGCGTTACGCACTTGGAAGAAAGCGTTAGCGCATGAATAGCCGCTAAATAGAGCTCGTAGGTGAATTGTAGTTTGTAGACAGCGAATAAGTAGATATTTACCAACGGTTTGATGAAAATGGCTTGTAAGTCGTTACGTAAATCATTCAGCGATTGAAAACCATGCCAAAACTTAACCGGTTGACCTTGCTTGGTATACTCATCAATACCCGCATTTTTATATTCCTGGTGCATTGTGTCAAAAAAGCGCTTAACGATCATGGCGATGACTCCGTTTAAGAACGATTCACGATGGACTAATTGTACATTATAAAGTCATAAATGGCAAATATTACTAGAACCTGAGGGAAAAGGTTGACATACCTCACTAGTTTAGGGCATTAATTAGAGAACGCTGTCTACATTGAGGGATCTATGAGTCAGTTAGAAGATGAATTAGACGCTTGCGCACTCTCGACAGAATTTGTACCTGAAACCACCCCTTTTTTAGTAGAAGAAGCGGATGTAATGCCTGAGTCGGTTGATTCTTCACTCGAGCTTGCTGATGAGCAGGATGCTTCTGACGCCGCGGCTGTTAAAGCTAGCAAAAGTTCGCTGGATGCAACGCAGTTGTATTTAGGTGAAATTGGTTTTTCCCCCTTATTAAGTGCTGAAGAGGAAGTCTATTATTCGAAGCGTGCGCTCGCCGGTGATAACGAAGCGCGACGTGTGATGATTGAGTCTAATTTGCGCTTGGTAGTAAAAATATCGCGCCGTTACATCAATCGTGGTTTGCCCTTGCTAGATTTAATTGAGGAAGGGAACTTGGGCTTAATGCATGCGGTGGAAAAATTTGATCCCGATCGAGGTTTTCGCTTTTCTACCTACGCCACTTGGTGGATTCGGCAAACCATCGAGCGCGCCATTATGAATCAGACGCGCACTATTCGCTTACCTATTCATATTCTCAAAGAATTAAATGTTTACCTTAGAGCCGCGCGTGAATTAACCCAAAGGCTTGATCACGAACCTTCTGCTGAAGAAATTGCGGAAATGCTGGATCGGCCGTTGGAGGACGTGCGCAAAATATTAGGCTTGAATGATAAGGTAGCCTCAATCGATGGCCCCATCGGTCTCGATGAGAGCAAGTCATTACTCGATACCATTGCCGATGAGAACAGCTTAAACCCCGCTGAGTTATTAACGGATGCTAACTTAGCCGCCCACATGGAATGTTTGCTCGATGAATTACCCGACACACAACAAGAAGTGATTGCGCGGCGGTTTGGCTTACGAGGGTTTGAACGCGGTACGCTAGAAGAGGTAGGGCGTGAGATTAATTTAACGCGTGAGCGGGTACGACAAATTCAAATGGAAGCACTAAAAACCCTGCGTAAATTATTAGAGGGGATGGGACTCCAACAGGATGATTTGTTTTAGACATCAATGACGTAAGTATTAATTGCTTAGAATGATCAAATAATGTATGATTCGCCCCAATAATATCAAAAGTTGGTCGTGAGGGGCGTGATAATGAACGTACAGCTATCCTTTTATAAATTACAAGACCTAATTAACCATCAAATTGATAGTCTCAATCCTAATGAAATTCAAGCCGAGTGGTTGTACGAACTACGCAGTTTTTTTGATGGTTTAGAAAAAATACTGCACAGCGAAAGCCTAGCTTATCAGCTCGAACAGAAGGCATCTCCAAGCAACGAATTAATCAAAAAATTGCGAAAAAAATCTCAAAATGAGTTGATCAATCTACTTAAAAGCAATCAAGGCGATACGTATTTTCTGGGTTTTGTCGCATTGGAGCAGTTGCTCAACCCCATTACGTACTCCGCCCCACAACGGGAGTTTACAGTCGATTTAGAGCAAATTAAGTCTGGGTTTGACGGCTTAGAGATGACTTTTTTTAGTCTATTTAAATTAAGGAATGAGAGGCAATTCACGCATGAGGCTTTCGCCAACCTTGTCCTTGAGACGCTAAAATTAAAAAATTAAATCCTCTGCTCACGCAGGACAGTTCAGTTTCGATACCACGCCAGCTTTATTGAAAGCTAGAGTTTTATGGGTAAATCAGATGATGAATGATCCTTTACTCAACGAATTAGAGGAAAATCCTGTTTACCTTTTTCCGCTGACGATCGGAAACAATTAACTCCCGCTGACTATGAGATCATTCAGCGTCACCCGATTGCTCGTATTTTTCTCTTAGCAGGATTTAAAGTCACCCAGCTCGATCCGCCCTCGCTCAATCGGACCAATCTTGCGTTACAAAGTTTAACCCCTGCACAGATTGCGTCAACCATCCAACTCGCTGAAAGTGTGAAAAAAACTTAGGGCAAGTGTTATTTAGTACGTTGTTATCGATTACTTACGAAAACATGAGTATTGATTTAAATCAGTTAATTACTGTACTCAGCGCCGCCAACACTATTTCTGGTCGTGCTCCAATCACTCTAGCCGCATTTTTTGATGTTCTACGCTCGGCAGATACGCACACGTTGTTGAAACAGTTACCTGATTTCTTTCAGCGCGCCATGGCAGAATCTTACGTGCCCGTCTCACTGGAGACAGTGAAAGCGTCCTATCTCACGCCTTCTTCCGATGTTTTGGCTGATTTTAGCGTTGCGCCGGAGGTGCTTGAAAAGAGCATTGCCCATTTTGAGGCGGTTGATGCCATCAGCAGCACGCTCTATGGATGTGATGCGCAAGAGCTTAAGCTAAGCTTGGCGAAGTCAGTCAATGCCTACAAACTAGCGCAGTCTTCAGAAGAACGGCAGGTACATGCCGTAAGAATTTGGGCTGTGTTAAGAGAAACCTTTCGACAAACCTTCCATATTTTTCTTTATAGTACCCAACTCATCAACGCGCATTTAATTTTGAGCGCACCCAACGCTAAAGTGATTGCTCAGATTAAAACTGGTGAAGGAAAATCGGCTCTGTTAGCCATTATGACGGCTTTTCAAGCACTGACAACCGGAAAGAAACAGTATAATGTGACGACAGCTGATTATTTAGCTGTGCGGGATGCTGAAAAGTTTACGTCTTTTTACCATAAACTCGGACTTACTTGTACGGCCAACGTATCAACTGATCCATCTCAGGAAGGCTTGTACGCCTCACCGAAGAGCTATTTAGGCAATGTTGTTTACGGAACTGCTGCATCGTTTCAATTTGGCTACATGTCATCAATGTTTCCAGACAGCCCTGCCGCACTTTCTCAAGCCTTCAAAACCGAAGCGATTGATATTTACATTGACGAAGTGGACGCTTTGGTTATCGATAAAGAAAAGTCAATGTCACGAATTAGTGGACTGGAAGATGCAGAGTATCCTGATGCTGTTTACCATGACATCGTGCAATATGGTTTGGCAACTGAAAGGGAGAACCTTTCTTTGAATGCATTCAGAGCTTTTCTTATTCAGCGCAACTATTTCAACGAAACAACCATCAATCGAAAAGAAAATTTATTTTTAACCTATCAGTGGCATCAATCGCTGTTGCGATCAAAACATCTTAAGAAGAATGAAGACTACGTGGTAA
>DAIDLK010000084.1 GCA_027449525.1 Legionellaceae bacterium
AGGAAGTGCTGGCCGTAGCGCCTGATTGGGTGGTGCATTTAGCAGCCCTGACCTTTGTCGCGGATAGTCATGCTGAGGCCTTTTATCGCGTTAATGTGATGGGAACACTCAATTTATTGGAGGCACTGGCTACGCTGCCGCGGTTACCAAAGCGCATTTTAGTGGCAAGTAGTGCGAATATTTACGGCGTACCGTCGGTCGAGGTGATTGATGAGCAAGTACCACCGGCCCCGGTTAATCATTATGCGTGTAGTAAGTTAGTGATGGAGCATTTGGTCACACCGTGGTTTGCGCGCTTGCCTATTCTGATCACGCGCCCGTTTAATTACACGGGACCTGGACAAGACGAGCGGTTTTTAATTCCCAAAATTGTACAGCATTTTATTCGACGAGCACCGTTTATTGAGTTAGGCAATTTGGACGTGAGTCGTGATTTTTCTGATGTGCGCGACGTGGTGGCCGCCTACTGTGCTTTGCTTGACTCGGATGTGGTTGGTTTAAAAGTGAACGTGTGTTCTGGTAAGAGTACCTCATTGCGCGCGGTGTTGGATCACATGAATCAATTAGCGGGTTATTCTATTGAAGTGCGGGTCAATCCGGCTTTGGTGCGTGCGAATGAAATCCCACAACTACGGGGTGATAACCAATTATTAGCGCAGTTAATAGGAAGCACGCCGACGATTCCATTAACCCAAACATTAGAGTCAATGTACACGGTGCCAGTAGTATGACGAAGCCGATAGGGTATGGTGTAAGCGTTTGGGCACGGGGCGCTGCTAGCGGTCATCTCGATGGCATTGGCATCTATACAAAAGCATTATTTGAAGCCATGCAGCGCCAGGGTGTGTGGGATGAGTGGCAGCCAAAACCGTTGGTGTTTGGTCGCGATACGCCCTTGTTACCGTGTGGTCACCCAGACAGTGTGGTAAAGAGAGTTGGCGTGCATTTGCTGGCCGGAGCCATGGGATTTCGCGTGCGCTGTCCGGTGCAGTTATTTCATGCGACCGACCACCATATTCCTGCCTTACGCGGGGTACCGGTGGTGGCGACGGTCATGGATTTAATTCCTTTTTTGCACCCTGAATGGGTATCAGCGGGATTACGGCCCGTTAAAAATTGGTTATTGAAACGTAGTATTTTATCAGCGGATCATCTAATTACTATTTCAGAGTACAGTCGCCGCGATTTAATACAGCATTTCAAGTTGCCGGCAGAAAAAATTTCCGTCACGCCACTCGGCGTTGACGAAGTTTATTTTACCCCAATTGCGCTCCCGGCACGTCAAGCCGTATTGGCTCGTTATGGGTTGAACGCGGATTTTTTTCTGTTTATTGGTACCTTGCAGCCGCGAAAAAATATCGCACGTTTGTTGGATGCACACGCCTTACTACCGTTCGCTGTGCAAAAACGCCACCCCCTTGTAATTGTGGGGCGCAATGGCTGGGGGGTTGATGATTTATTGCCGCGCTTGCAGGAGCAAACACAGTTAGGTACCCTGCGCTGGTTAGATTATGTGCCACGTGATGACGTGTTTGCGTTATTACAAAGTGCGCGCGCACTAACGTTTGTGTCGTTGTACGAGGGGTTTGGTTTACCAGTATTGGAAGCATTTGCCGCCGGTTGTGCCGTGATTGCCGCGAACAGTACGTCCATTCCTGAGGTGGCTGGCGATGCCGCGCTACTGGTTGATCCCTTTCAGCCGATTGCCATTGCTGCGGCAATGCAGAAACTGTTGGCCAACGACAATCTTTGCGCAGAATTACGCCAAAAAGGGTTAGCGCGTGCACAACAATTTACTTGGGATGCCTGCGCACGTGCGACAGCAAGCGTGTATCGACAGTTGTTGTATCCCTAAATAATGTATCTAGAGTGATTGGTATAGCCAAGTTAACACTGGAAAGCTCCATGTGTGATTAAATAATACGATTAAAATCATCAGTAAGGAAAATATCACAACCCAAAGGCTAAACGCAATAAAAGTGGCTCTTTTGGCTCGTTGTTTTTCCCACCAAGCTAATGGGCCTATCCCTTGTGCAAGAAAGGTCGCTACACCGGTCATATTAACGCACACTAAATTGATTAAAAATAAATACAATGCGCCCAACGACAACGAGTCATACCCAGCCCCTAGCAACAATCCAAACGTTACTAACGGGGGTAACAGCGCTACTGAAACCATGACTCCAATCAGCGCCTCCGAAACACCGGTGGTAAAAGAAAGTGCGCCAGCACCACCCGAGGCAATTGCAACGGCAATGACACCAGGTCCCACATGTGTGCGTGAAGCGATTTCAGGTAAGGCTGGATTAATCGAGACTATGGCGCCGATGCAGGAGGATAAGATAATCACGATAATGACTCCAGCTAGCTCCGTTAAAACTGCTTGTTTTAAGAGCCGCAGGTCACCGAGTGTCGTGGCTAATGCCAAAGCAACGCTTGGGCCAAGCATTGGTGCTATTACCATCGCACCAATGATGATAGCGTCATTATTACTAAGTAAACCGACCGCGGCCACGATCGTTGATAGTACTACCATGGTTAAGTAAATGAACGAGCAACGCGCTAGTTGTTTAATGTTTTCATAAAGCTCTGCACGGCTAATACGCTGGGGTGATTGTTGAACAATTTGTTCAACTGGTTTCTCTAGGATAGGCGGTAATGTTGCTGCTACGGGTAACATGATGATTCGATTACTCTTCATTCCGGAATAGTGCTTCTCTAATAAATCAAGCAAGGCTTCGTTCTGCGCGGTATCTAATAAAATCCGCACGAGCACATGAGCATTTGGTAACGGGAGGGGTTGGTACTCAAGAATTTCATATTTTATTATTAGGTGGTTTATTTTTTCAACATCCCTTTCCGGCACAACTAGTTCAATTAACCGCAAAGCCATCAAGACACTCATTGTAAAAAGCATGGTAGTTTTCAGTGTATTCGAGCTTTAATTCGTTGTCTATTAATAATCGTGCTAGTGAAGTCAATGACTCCGTTGTAAACTCATCGGCATAGATACAACAGAAAACTAGGTGATGTTAGAATGATTGATTGGATGCATCTGAATCTTTGGTTTTTTTATGGTATTGTTATTCTCGGAGCTACCGCGCTTCTCCATCTGCTGAGTCAGCAACTAATGGCTTATTTAACCGTAAAAGCCAAGCGATTCAATCTTGTTTTTGGTGAGGCGGCATTAAAGGCAATGAGCTTGCCATTGCACCTGTTGTATTGGGTCATGGCACTTTCGTTGTGTTGTACAATGATTCTAGACCCTAAAAAATACCCTTTGATAGTAGCTCCTTACCTACAAATAAGAAAAATAGCGATTATTATTATTTTGTGCTGGGCAGTATTGCGCTTCATTCGACGCATTGAAACGCTGTATATCCAAACCAGCGCTCAGCACCACAAAGTGATTGATAAAACTTTTGTTTACGCACTCAGTCGGCTAGCAACGATTACGGTTTTTATTCTAGGCCTACTCATTGTGATGCAAATGATGAATATTCCAGTTGCTGGATTACTTACGTTTGGAGGGATTGGCGGTGCTGGCATAGCCTTTGCTTCGAAAGAGCTGCTGGCCAACTTTTTTGGTGGTTTAATTATTTACATGGATAAGCCATTTAAAGTAGGGGATTGGATACGTTCTCCTGATAAAAATATTGAAGGGATAGTTGATTACATTGGATGGCGCATTACTCGCATTCTAACCCCCGATAAGCGCCCACTATACGTACCCAATAGCGTTTTTCTTACCATCAGCGTTGAAAATCCATCACGCATGAAATTTCGAAGAATTAAAGCAACGATCGGTATTCGTTATCAGGATTACCATCAAATCGACCTTGTTTCAAAACAAATTAGAGAGATGTTGCTACAGCATAAAGACATCGATAGCACGCAGTCTCTGACGGTAAGTTTGGTCGAATTTGCCCCTTCAGCTTTGAATGTGATGGTTTCTGCTTTTTCAAAATTGACCGAATGGGACCAATTTCAGACCGTACAGCATGAGATTTTAATGAATATTTTGAGTATTGTTACTCTAAATGGTGTCAAATTAGCTATTCCAGCCCCGGTTTTTAATCAGTGAGCTTAAAAAATTTATGAAAAAAAGGGGATAACGTTCTTTATCTGTAGCCTAATCAGCGTGTTAGCGGCTAGTTACGCGCAATCAACAACACGTATACCGCAGTTTTCGAACCATCAGGTCAACGTTTGGAAAACTATTATTTATCCCAGCGCAAGTAAGCGTTTAACCCTTCACCGTCATGATTACGACCGCATTGTAGTAGCCTTAAGTAACGGACTACTTAAAGTAACTAACCAGAAAGGTCAAACGCACTATTTGCGACTCAAGAAAAACCAAGCATACTATTTAACCAGAGATCCCTTGCATGAATGGCATTATGATGAAAACGTAACAAAGCAACCAATCACCGTCATGGTAATTGAATTAAAAGAGACTACGTTAAAAGAGAAGGGATAGTAGATAAATGAATGCGTTGCGTTGAACGACGATTCTATGGTAATGGATTTTAGAGCCTGACTCCGAAGCTGTTGTTAGTCTTTGCCTTGAAAAAATCCCATCACACCCTACATTATTGGTGTTGGATAACTTTTTAAAGGAGAAGACGATGAGCCTTATTAAGCGTGATTATAGGCCAATAAGCAAAGATTTAAATCAATTTTTTGAGGATTTTTTTAAATTACAGAATGATTCGTCGTTCATTGACACTGGTACTTGGGCGCCAGCTGTGGATATTAAAGAAGAAAAACACCAGTTTGTGGTGACGGCCGATATTCCTGGGGTCAACATTGAGGATATCAACGTCTCACTAGAAAATAATATTTTAACCATACAAGGCAAGCGGGAATGCGAAACAACGGAGAACAGAGAAAACTACTCTCGTGTCGAGCGAGTACAGGGTCAATTTTATCGTCGTTTTAGTTTACCACAATCGGCTGATGAAGCAAAAATTGATGCGGCCTACAAAAACGGCGTTCTGCAAATCTTGATCCCTAAAAAAGAAGCCGCGAAAGGGATGCGCATCGAAGTGAAAGCGGAAAATTAATTAATTGCAGTTAGCCAGGCTATACTGCCTGGCTGTTCATTACCTTATCAAATTTAGGCGTTGCTCCAGAGCGAAATTTAACACAAACAAAGCATCAAATGGTAAC
>DAIDLK010000085.1 GCA_027449525.1 Legionellaceae bacterium
ATGCGTATGGTGATGACCGTATTTTATCTGCTCCTCATTTTGTTCGGCGTTAGCTTTGCGGCATTGAATGCCAGGGCTATTTCACTCAACCTCTACGTTACCACGATCACATTGCCCGTTTGTATGTTGATGATACTAATGCTAGGGCTTGGTATGCTCTTTGGATTTATTTTGTTTTTAGGTCGATATTGGCGGCTAAAGGCGGAATATCATAAAATAAAGGGCCAGCTTAAATTAACTGAAAAAGAAATTAAAAATCTACGCGCTATTCCTTTACACAATCAACATTAATAGGGTGTTTAAATGATTTATTTCTGGCCACTTTTGCTGCCTGCTGCTGCTTACTCAGGGTGGTGGATAGGCAAGCGACGTACTTTGTTTAAAGCGAATCAATCCGTTAATCAATTATCGCGCGAATACGTGGTCGGTTTAAATTATTTATTGAATGAGCAACCGGATAAAGCCGTTGATGTGTTTATTAAATTGTTGGATGTTGACAGTGAGACGGTAGAAACCCATTTGGCGTTAGGTAGCTTGTTCCGTCGACGTGGCGAGGTTGATCGCGCCACTCGAATTCATCAAAATTTAATCGCTCGTCCTCAGCTTAGTTTAATGCAACGTCAGGACGCGCTCATGGCGCTGGGCCAAGATTACATGAGCGCGTGTGTGTTTGATCGCGCTGAACGTATCTTTCTGGAAGTGTTAGAGTTTGGTGGACCACATGAAGCAGCCAGTTTGTCAGGATTGTTAGCTATTTATCAACAAGAAAAAGCCTGGGAAAAAGCATTGGAGGTGGTAAAAAAAATCGAGCTGACCACCGGTACCAACATGGCGTCTCAGGCCGCGCATTATTATTGTGAAATGGCGCAAGAGGCCGTCAAAAACGGGGCGGAGGAAAAGGCTTATGCGTTGGTTAAGCAAGCACTTTTAGTTGATGGCCAATCCGTTCGCGCTAGTTTGATGTTGGCAGAAATAGAAATCAAGCAACAACGGTATCAATCGGCGATTAAAGGTTTAAAACGTGCCTTAAAACAAGAGCCTGAGTTTCTCATGGAAATGATTACCCCATTACTAACCTGTCACCGCGCGTTAGACACCATGGATGAGCTCGTTGATTACTTAGAACAAACCTTGGTGGCGCATCCTCGAGCCAGCGTGATTTTTGTGATTGGTGATTATTTACGCCAAGAAAAAAGTGAAGACTTAGCGATTGACTTCGTTTCAGCTGAATTAAGTCGTCACTCATCGATTCGTGGTTTAAATCGGCTCATCTACTGGCATTTAGAGTCTGCGCATGGCAAAGTGCGTGATAAATTACAAATGCTGTATAATATTACCAGTAAATTTCTAGAAGATAAGCCAATTTACCGCTGTAATCATTGTGGTTTTTCAGGAAAATTGTTGCATTGGTTGTGTCCAGGCTGCAAACAGTGGGGGCGTATTAAACCAATTCATGGTTTAGAAGGGGATTAAGCATGCCGCGTAGCGAACTCATTGTTGCGTTGGATTGTGACCAACTGCCACAAGCACTCGCTTGGGCAGATGTGCTTGATCCCAGCTATTGTGCAGTGAAAGTCGGTAGTGAGTTATTCACGCGCGGGGGTGAACCTTTGGTGCGTCGGCTGGTTGCGCAAGGGTTTAAGGTGTTCTTGGATCTGAAATTTCACGATATTCCCCACACGGTAGCGAGGGCTTGTGCTGTGGCGGCCGATTTAGGCGTTTGGATGTTGGATGTGCACCTTGCCGGCGGTTTAGCGATGCTACAAGCCGCCCATGCGGCGCTCATGCCATTCGGTACGGAGCGCCCGTTATTAGTGGGGGTCACGGTATTAACCAGTATGGATAACCCAATGCTGAAACAGGTGGGAATCGACAAGCCAACCTCTGCCCAATCAGAACTCTTGGCGGGTTTGGCGCACACTGCTGGTTTGGATGGCGTCGTGTGTGCGGCAGTTGATGTACCGATAATGAAAGCGGCTTATGGCACGAGTTTTCTCACCGTGACGCCAGGTATTCGTCTCGCCGAGGATGCGTTACAGGATCAAGTGCGCGTAGTTACTCCGGTTGAGGCGCAGCAACTGGGTAGTGATTATTTAGTGATAGGGCGTTCGATTACGCAAGCGGCTGATCCTGCCAGTCGTGTAAAGCTCATTCTGAATAGCTTGTTGTAAATGGAACAGCTGACGCAGGAACAAGCAGTTACTTTATTTCATCTTGGGATTGAGCGTTGGGTAGTGAGGCCATGGCCTTTGCAGGCAAAAGCAGTGCCGCTG
Source organism: Legionellaceae bacterium (assembly GCA_027449525.1). GTDB lineage: Bacteria > Pseudomonadota > Gammaproteobacteria > Legionellales > Legionellaceae > JAGVJT01. The sequence goes on from DAIDLK010000085.1 coordinate 2,274, forward strand.
TGGATTGTTCATGAAGGAGCGGCTTTGAGTGGAAAGGCGCTGCGGTTATTAACGAATATGATGCGTAGTATTCAACTTTCTCCAACGCAAATCCGCGTATTGGCAACGGAGGAACTCGCTTTTTTGCTACCTAGCGTTGAGGTGCCACGCGCGATTTTAACCTTAGGTAAGGTTACGCACCCATTGCCAGTTACCGAGCTGACTGTTAATAGTGTTGGTTTATCGTATTTATTGGCGCATCCCGCGGATAAAAAATCCGTGTATTTGGATTTATTACGCATTCAGCACTTGTTGCTAACATGAAGGTCAATGGTGTTACGTTCATGGAGTTATTGGTTGTTGTCGCGATTATCGCACTTTTAGTTTGCGCCAGCCTTCCTCATTGGACAAATCAACCAGCACCTGTTGTTCGAGCTCAGTGTGTTGAAGAATTGGCACAAGTGGTGCGTTACGCACGCATCCAAGCGTTATTGCGCCACCGTTCACTCAGTATTCTTCCGCTTGCTGGCGATAATTGGGCACAGGGTGTGCGTTTGCAAGCGGGTGAGGTTATTTTGCGCGAATGGGTCTGGCATCATCCAGCTACCCGTTTAGTCTGGCATGGTTTTCGCGCAAGTCAGCAGTTAATTGTTGACTATGATTTAGCGCGCTTGGCAATGAACGGCTATTTTACGGTCGAGTATGCTGGTGAGTGGTTACCGCGCATTGTGGTAACGCGTTTTGGTCGAGTGAGTTGATGTTAAGGAGAATAGCATGCAGGAACCGGTGGCAAGTGTAGCGATTGATTTATCCCAACAGGTAGCAAAGCCCCTATTACAATCTATCTTGCCGGCGTTAGAGTCTGGGATTGTGATTCATTTTCCAAAGCATGCATTTACCCCGCTGGATCACGAGCTGCAGTTGATGACCAGCTTACCAATCGATCTAAAGAAGAAAAATATCAGTTACCATTATCTCACCCAACAATTAGGCGGAATTTCTCGTCAGCACGCAAAAGCCTCAGCGTTGCAAAGCTTGCTTAGCCGGTACGCGGTGTTTGCGCACCAACTGATAACAAAAGTTTGCCCGCCGTACAAACATGATCTGCGTTGGGGACGCACCAGTTTTCGACCGACTGAGATTGCGGGGCGGGTTACTTCAAAGCGTCAGGACGACACGCGGGTACATGTGGATGCCTTTCCTGCCACACCGGTCGCTGGTGAACGTATTCTGCGGGTGTTTTGTAATATTAATCCACAAGGGAACGCGCGTGTCTGGCATTTAGGTGAGTCGTTCCCTTCCGTGGCTGAGCGCTTCTCGTCGCAATTGCCGCGCTATAGCCGTTTTAAAGCGCAGTGTTTACAGGCATTTCAGGTAACTAAAACATTACGCACCCCTTATGATCATTACATGTTACATTTGCACGATTGCATGAAGTTAGATGATCACTATCAGCAGCAGGTCGCCAAGCATCGGATTGATTTTCCGGCAAACAGCAGTTGGATTGTGTTTACCGATCAAGTTGCGCATGCCGCACTCAGTGGTCAGTTTGCTTTAGAGCAAACATTTTATTTGCCCGTAGCGGCGATGGTTAATCCCGAGCAGGCGCCATTGAAACAACTTGAGCGCATGGGGTTAATTTAAGCAGGAGCGTTGATCCACTAAGTTAGTACCAGGGACGCGTATTTCGGTTTGTTGAGTTCCTGGGATACGCTGACTAAAAAATTGTAAACCTGGAAATAAATTCTTTAGTTTAGACACGACAGAGACTTCTTCCTCATGGCTTACCTGCACTGCGGCCGAGACAATGCACTGTTCATCGTGTGAAAAGATAAAAGGCAATTGGGTCTTTTTGTTAAATACAGCCGCCAAACTTGGACTGCCGGGTAAACAATCCTTTGTAGCCGTAAGTTGTAAAATAGCTTTGATCATTTCAAACGATTGCTTGCGAGGGTCAAGGTACTGTACCACGTCGGAGCCAAAGTGCTGGGTACGGTAGGCCGCATCGTGCAGATGAATCCATGGTTCCAGACCAATCACCGTAAGGTCAGGCTCAGGGATTATTTCACTATGAAAAATAGTATAAGCGAAGGCTTGAGCAGCATAGCGCGGGTGAGCCTGAAGCTGCCTTACCACGTAGTGGTGATGAAACCCAACGACAAAAATAACCCCTCCGGTTGCTCGAGAGGACTCATGCGCTTCGACAACAGCGTTGACCATTACTTGATCGCGCTGCTGCATGACTAAATTGCGTGCAGCGTAATTTGCTGCATACGCATGCTGGTTGTTTGACGTGAGGGCCAATTCTAACTGATGATCACCTTCAAGTGCGGTATCTTCTGTTTCTGGATCAATGAAACGGCACATCAGACCCAACGCACAAAATTTATCGTAAACGTTAATTAAGGTTTGGATATTTTTTCCGGCAGGGGAGCTGGTCAGCATCGGCAGCATCTCCCGAAGGTAATTAAAATACGCATTTGGTTCGTGCTGGTCATTTAACTCCAATAACAATTGGGTGTATCCGAGGTCACGTAATTGTTCGGCATTATCCAATAAAAATTGATACGCAGATCCATGAATATAATTGTCAAAAATGATCAGTGAGCGAGGCATGTGAGTCCGTAAGGTAAAAATTTGTCATAGTATATAGAATGATGGCTAACAGTTCAAATGATGAGATTCATGCGATTAGCTCCGTACGGGACGAAAAACCACTGAACCATACGTGCCCAATGATATGGACTCATCCTCCCTTTTAAACGGCTACTAGATGAGCCAAAATGTTTTTATGAACGAGAACATCAATTTTTTTAGGGTCTAGTGTGGTGTTACTCAATTATTTATCAAAAGCATTTATCAAAGCAGAGACATTTTGAATGATTTTGTCTGGGGACTCACTTATAACCCATGAC
>DAIDLK010000086.1 GCA_027449525.1 Legionellaceae bacterium
TCAGTTAAGTAATATTCTTTTTGTTGATTATGTGGCGACAACTTGGCCATCCAGCGTTTGAGATCGGTGCTGTTGGCTGAGCATATGCCGGTGTAGATTTCATGCAGTTGTTGTTGTGCGTGGTCAGCGTCTTTTTCCTCCACAATAGCCTGAATGTGACCCTGCTGGTTGCGTATGACGCGCCCTAGCCCGCTCGGGTTGTCAACTGTAGCCAGGAGTAAGCGCAGTCCGTTGGGAATGGCAATCAGTTGTTGCAATAACTCCGCCGAAATTAACGGCACATCGGCTGATAAGATAAGCACTTGGCTGGCGTCGGGGATATGTGGCAGCGTTTGCAATACGGCGTGCCCGGTGCCGAGTTGTGGTGTTTGCATGACCCAGTGCACGGCTAAATCAGTACATTCCGTGCGAATTAATTCGGCCTGATGGCCAATCACCACGTGAATTTGTTCCGGATTTAACCCGCGCGCCGTAGCCACTACGCGCGCCAACAGCGACTGACCAGCCAGTGTGTGGAGCACTTTGGGCCGTGCCGAGTGCATGCGCGAGCCAAGGCCTGCGGCCAGAATAATAATGTGCAGTGCCACGCGTTATCCTCATCAAATCAGTTAGCGAATAAGATACACAGGATTGGCTAGAAATGGAATTCCCGTGTAGCCGCGTAAACATAATACAGTGGCATAAAAATTAGTTGACCATGTTGTGGTTGCTGATAAGCGGCATCGAGAAAAATATAAGCCGCATTGGTTTGTGGGTATTGCTCTAAGAATAAGTGTAGGCTGCGCAAGCGACCTGCTGCACCGCTTTTTACCTCAATCGGGATAACGTGACCTTGTTTAACGGCCAGAAAATCCACTTCGGCCGTACTGCTTTTGACTAAACGATGCCAATAATACAGTTTGCCTTGAGCTTGAGTTAAGCGGAGCTCCTGTGCAATAAACTGCTCAGCAAGTCGACCCCGGTAAACTGAGAGTAGATTATTATTCAAATCCTGCCAATCGAGCGGGAGCCCGCACAAACTTTGCATTAAACCAATATCTAAAAAAGCGGCCTTAAATGTTTTCATGTGTGCGGAGGCAGCTAAGGGTAGGACCGGCGGAGAGCAGACCGGAATCGGTGTAATTACCTGTGCCATGCTGAGCAGATGGAATGCTTTTTTTATCGTGGCGCCTGAAAAATCGTGCGCGAGATGGCTGTATTTTATTTGCTGTCCTACCTCCTTAGCGACCGAGGAAAAAACTTCCAATAGACACAGCGGATCAGTGCGAGGCGCGTATTTGGCAAAATCATTTTGAAACGCAAGGATTAATTCACGATGCACTAACTGACTTTCACGGATTGAGCCACTATCTAAAAACGCTTTTATGGCTTCGGGCATGCCGCCAATCATAAAATAACGAATCAGCTCTTGTCTTAATTCTTGATGCACTGCATCCGATAACACCCGGGGTTTTTCTTGCAGTAGCGTGGCCAAATGGTCACGACCAACCGCCATTAGGTATTCAATAAAGCCTAGTGGGTAAATTGTTAAAAATTGCACACGGCCGACAGGAAACGAAATCTCTGATAAGACAAACTCTAATAAAGACCCTGCCGCAATCACATGCAACTCGGGAACTTCTTCAAAGAAATAGCGTAACGACATCAATGCAGCCGGGCATTGTTGGATTTCATCAAAAAACAACAGTGTTTTTCCGGGCGTAATGGTTTGGTTGGTTACTAGTTCAAGTTCACTGATAATACGCTTCGGATCGCTGTCGTGGGAAAAAATTTTAGCCAAGCGCGGTGTTTTTTCAAAATCGATACTGACCAGTTGGTGTTGAAAATTACTAGCCGCTAACGCATTGACTGAATAGGTTTTACCAACTTGACGGGCACCTCTTAAAATGAGTGGCTTACGCCGCTGAGCCTGCGCCCAAGCGCTTAATTCTGCAGTAATTAAACGTCTCATAGTCGCCTTGATTTAAAAATACAAGGTTATTTTACCTGTTAGGATTCAAAAAAGAAAGGCTATTATATAGAATCAGCGAACATCCAATTCACCCACGCAATCGATGGTCATGTGGTGTTTGACCATGGCTTTATCCGGGTACTTACTCAGTAGCACGAGTAATTTACAATGCGCCGCCTCAGTGGTCATGTTGTGTCCGCTGATCAGTCCCGCGGCTTTGAGCGATGTGCCGGTGGCGTACTGGTGCATTTGCACGCCGCCGTGTTGGCATTGCGTACAATTGACAATGACCATGCCGCGCATGGATGCTTCAGTCAATAGAGCCAGAAACTCTTGGTTGGTATTCGGTGCGTTCCCCGCGCCATAGCTTTGGAGAATTAAGCCATCCAGCGGTTGGGATAGCAGGGCGTGCAACACCTCGATAGAAAAGCCCGGAAACAGACAAAAATTAGCCAGATGCTGTGGGGAGATGGTTTGCACGCGAAATGGTTGTTGCGGGAGGGGACGAATCAAGTCATGCCGTAACGTCAGCTCAATGCCAATGCGTGCTAAGTGCGGAAAATTAGGTGAATCAAACGCGTTTAATTTGGTTGCACTCACTTTTTGGGTGCGATTACCGCGCAACAAGCGCTGGTTAAAGTAAACACACACTTCCGGTAATGACGCGTGCGCGGCGAGCCACAGGGAGGTAATGATATTATCGCTGGCATCATTACGAAGTTCCGACAAAGGAATTTGCGAGCCGGTTAAAATCACCGGTTTAGCCAAATTTTCCAGCATAAATGATAAAGCGCTGGCTGTGTAGGCCATGGTATCGGTGCCATGAAAAATTACAAATCCGTCCACGTCGGCATAATGCGCATGAATATCGGCGGCCAGTAGGTTCCATTCGTGCGGCGTGATATTGGAAGAATCGAGCAAAGGGGAATATTCTTTAATGGAATAGTCAGGCATTTCAGGGTGTGAAAGTGCCGGAATGGCCTGTAGCGCCGCCTGCACGCCGTTAGGCGAGGGCACATAGCCATTGGGAGTGCTAACACTGCTTATCGTGCCGCCAGTATTGATAATCAGAACCGTTTTTTTCAAACGCGTGGTGGACATTATCAGGTAGTTAATTTAAAGGAGGAAGCGAGTTTAAATTATAGACAGTTAAGGATAAAAAGCAATTGGGGAAGGGGTCGAATCAACCAGTCGATCAATCTCACTGATTAGATAAAAAGGTAATGAGAGCAGGGTGTAGTGAACCACATGACCCTGGGTGGTTTTAGTATGTATTTCAGCGCAGGCAGCTGGTCCTGAATACAAACGAATAGCTTTTTTCCAGGGCTTTTCATACATAAATTGATGCAATGACCGCATCTTGCCGGTGCTGCCCGATTTTACTTCAATTGGAATCAAATGCTGATTATCTTGGATGATGTAATCAATTTCGGCACTACTACTTTGCGATTCTCGACTCCAATAATAGAGTTTCGGATCGCCATAACAGGGTGATAACAAGCGCAATAATTGCCCGGTAATTTGCTCGGCCAACGCCCCTTGATTGATTAATAAAATATCATTGATCGTTTGAAATTGGTGTAACCGCAAACCTAACAAGGTTGAAACCAAGCCCGTATCGAGAAAAATCATTTTAAAGAGCTTAGGATTGATTGACGCACCAACGGGAATACCATTGGCGTGCGTGTTAATAACCGGGTGGCATAAACGTGCTTTCGTTAACAACAACAAAGCCTGTTTAATGCTGGCATGTTTTGCATTAGACACTACGTGTGAATAAACAAATTTTTTTGATAGTGACATCGGAATGGCTCTTAAGACATCATCGAGAGCATGCGTGGATAGTTTTCCGGCATATTTTGCAAAATCATCTTGATAGGTGTGAATTAAGTCATGATGAACTTCTGATAAGGCGTCTAAGGATTGCGTTGTTACCCAGGTTGAAATGGCCTCTGGCATGCCGCCAACCATCATAAATTCTTTAAAAAGTTGATTAGCTTTGTTGTGGAGTGCTGCATTAAAGGGTTTTTTTACATCAAATGTTTTAATTGCCGTCAGCAAATGCTGTTCGTTTTTAGCTGACAAAAATTCGTCAAAGCCCATGGGCTCAACAAAATAATAATGAATCCGCCCCACGGGCATACTAAATTCGTGGTCGTCCAATACAAATTCAAGTAATGAACCGGTAGCAATGACCGCCAATTCAGGCATTAATTCGTAAAACCAACGCAGCTTTTCAAGTAATAGGGGTGCTGCCTGAATTTCGTCCAAAAATAAAATAGCCTGTGCCGGATGAATCGTTTGATTTAGTTCACTGGCTAAATTTAATAAAATACTCGCTGGATCATTGCTGTCAAAATGGATTGCCAAATGACGTTGCCGTTCAAAATTAAGCTCAATTAATTGTTTATCGGCTTCTTTTGCAAGCTCTCTAACCAGCCAGGTTTTACCAACTTGTCGAGCGCCACGTAAAACCATGGGCTTACGTGTTGACGAGCACAACCATTGTTGCATTTTTTCCAGAAGATTTCGTTGCATTAGACAATACTTTAATAAGTATATAAGTTTATATTTTATCCTGTTTTATAAAAAAATAAAGGTATATTCCTAAAAAATGGGGTCGTGACTTGCTTTTTGCCTTTGGTCCCAGACCGCTTGATCCCTAAACTAAATTAGTATAGTGTGCTGTTCTAAATGGAATAGCACTGTAAAAGCACATGGCCAGAGCGTTAAGGATTTTATACCCTGGTGCGTTATATCACATCACCTCGAGGGGAGACGGTCAGGAAGCCATCTACTTGACCAACCAAGATCGTGAAATTTTCATTTCGATGCTGGGTGAATGCGTTAGTAAATTCAATTGGAAGATTCACGCTTATTGTTTAATGACCAACCACTATCATTTGTTAATCGAGACGCCCCAAGCAAATTTATCGAAAGGCATGCGCTTTCTTAACGGTGTTTATACGCAGCGATTCAACCGCGCGCACAAGCGAGTTGGCCATGTTCTACAGGGTAGGTACAAAAGTATCTTGGTTGAGAAAGAAAGTTATCTTTTAGAACTCTCGCGGTATCTTGTTTTGAATCCGGTTCGAGCCAAAATGGGTCAAGTCCCAAAAATGCTGTAAATTCGCCTC
>DAIDLK010000087.1 GCA_027449525.1 Legionellaceae bacterium
GGGCGCATAGAGATGTCACGGACTAACGTTTTGCAAGCACGCAGAGCGTCTTGTGGGGCGCTTACTAGCGATTGGATGAGGCGTTCGGCGGTGGTAGCTAGGTGGTCATCTGCCACAGTGGACTGCACCAGCATGAGCTCTTGCGCGCGGCTGGCAGTCATTGACTCGGCGGTCATAAAGTACCAGTTTGCCGCACGCGCGCCGATCGCACCGATCACGTAAGGACTAATCACTGCGGGGATAAGACCCAGGGTGACCTCAGAAAAACGAAATTGTGCCGAATGCCCCGCTAGCGCTAAATCGCAGGCAGCCACTAGGCCTGCTCCACCACCCCAGGCTTTACCCTGCACAATGGCTAGGGTGGGTTTACTGCTGGTATGTAGGGCATATAGCGTATTGGCAAACAAAAGGGCATCGGCTCGGTTTTCCGCGATCGTGGTGCTTGCCATGCGCTGCATCCACCGGAGGTCAGCGCCTGCACAAAAATGGGGGCCATTGGCTTTGAGTACAATGAGGTGAATTTCTGGCACATTCTGCGCGTCAGCTAATGCTTTTTGCAGTGCTAGCAGTAGTTCATCATCAAAAGCATTGTGTTTGGCAACTCGATTCAAGGTAAGGTACAGTACGTGTTGCTTTATTTCGCGTAATAAGACTGACACATCGCCCTCACATTCTAAACACGCCAAACTGCGTGGTCTTTATCGGTGCGTGATGGGCTACCCATAAGCTTAAGCCAAGGATGGTCCGCGTATCTTGCGGGGCAATGACGCCGTCGTCCCATAAGCGAGCGCTCGCGTAGACTGCGTGACTTTGTGCCTCATATTGCGCCATTAGTTGCGCTCTGAACTGCTGTTGTTGTTCGTCTGACCACGCCTCGGATTGATGTTGTTTCTGGTGGCGAATTTGCGTGAGTACTTTCGCTGCTTGCTCACCGCCCATGACCGCGACGCGCGCATTCGGCCATGTCCATAGAAAACGCGCACCATAAGCACGTCCACACATGGCATAATTACCAGCACCAAAACTACCGCCAACGATCACGGTGAATTTGGGCACGCGGGCATTCGCTACGGCCATGACCATTTTCGCCCCGTGTTTGGCCACTCCACCGAGTTCGGCTTTGCTACCCACCATAAATCCGGTGATATTTTGTAAAAATAACAGCGGAATGCCGCGTTGCGCGCATAGCTCAATAAAATGCGTACCTTTGAGTGCGCTTTCGGAAAATAAAATGCCGTTGTTGGCGAGAATGCCAATGGGGTAACCGTGTAAATGCGCAAAGCCACATACAAGGGTATTGCCGTATAAGGCTTTGAACTCATCAAACTCAGAACCATCCACTAACCGGGCAATAATTTCACGACTATCATACGCCTTGCGCTGGTCACTTGGGATAATGCAATGCAATTCGTCCGCGGGGTAGCGTGGCTCACGGGTTGCGATGCGTTGCGTGGTGTGAGGGATAGGACGGTTGAAATGACTGACAAGGCTTCTAGCGATGTTGAGCGCGTGCGTGTCATTATCGGCCAGGTAGTCAGCAACGCCTGACTGACGACAATGCACGTCGGCACCACCTAAGGCTTCGGCGGTAATCACTTCACCAATAGCCGCTTTAACTAATGGTGGGCCACCCAAAAAAATAGTTGATTGATTATTGACCATGATGGCTTCGTCGGCCATGGCCGGTAGGTACGCGCCGCCGGCAGTACAAGAGCCCATCACCACGGCAATTTGGGGAATGTTGCGGGCAGATAATTGTGCCTGATTAAAAAAGATACGCCCGAAATGCTCTTTATCGGCAAAGCCTTCGTGTTGTTTTGGCAAGAATAACCCACCGGAGTCAACACAATAGACACATGGCAGGTGATTTTCCAGCGCAATTTCTTGCGCGCGCAGGTGTTTTTTTATGGTTAGCGGGTAATACGTTCCACCTTTGACGGTTGGATCATTGATGATAATCATGCACGCTGTGCTATTAATTAGGCCAATTCCGGTGATAATACCCGCTGCAGGCAACGGTTCATCATACACCTCATAACCTGCCAAGGCGGATAGTTCGAGAAAAGGGCTGTCTGGGTCAAGTAACTGGATTAACCGCTCGCGAGGCAACAATTTGCCTGACTGAGTGTGTCGAGCACGTGCCGATTTGTTGCCACCAAGGTTGATGTGTGCGAGCGTTTGATGTAATTGCTTGACTAATTCGTCCATAGCTAATCGGTTGGCCTTACTTTCGGCACTGGTAGGATTAAGCTGACTGATGAGTAAGGTCATACGTACCCTAAGTTAACGAATGAGTGCGTTACTGGTGATAAAGACAAGCCATAGTAGCCAGGTTAGCTCGGCAATGTAAGGCATTTTTTTTCGCTTGATTAACCAATAAAGTCCAGCGGGGCAGTATGACAACCCAAGGGGCAATACCATGAGCGTAATGGTTTTGGCTAACCAATGATTAGTAAAAAACTCGGCTAAAACAACATTAGTATAAGTAAACAGCATGTCAATATAGACAATACCTAACTGCATGGGTGCGGCAAAGTAGACGACCCCGCAGGTTAAAAACAGGTAAACTACGCTTTGTTTTAGAAGATTCATGTGCATCCTTGTTGGGCTTACCGCCACTGGTTAAATAACTCACGTCCAATCAGCATGCGGCGAATTTCGGACGTGCCGGCCCCTATTTCATACAGTTTTGCATCGCGTAATAAGCGACCAGCAGGGCACTGTTGCAAATAGCCGTTCCCACCCAAAATTTGAATGGTTTGCAGCGCGATTTGCGTGGCTTTTTCTGCCGTGTACAAAATGACGCTGGCGGCGTCTTGTCGGGTCATGCGCTGTTCATCACAAGCGCGAGCAACGCTGTATAAATAAGCGCGGGAGGCATTCAGCTCGGTGTATAAATCGGCTACTTTGCCTTGAATTAATTGAAACTCACCAATTGGTTGATTAAATTGTCGGCGTTGTTGGACGTAAGGCATGACCAAATCGAAGCAGGCTTGCATGATGCCCACCGGTCCAGCGGCCAAAATGGTGCGTTCGTAGTCCAAGCCGCTCATTAACACCCGCGTGCCCTGATGCAGCGCGCCAAGTATATTTTCCGCCGGGACCTTACACTGCGTAAACACCAGTTCGGAGGTATTGGAGCCGCGCATACCCAATTTATCGAGTTTAGCTGCTGGGAAAAAGCCAGGGGTATTTTTTTCCACAATAAAAGCGGTAATGCCCCTACTGCCGGCTTCTGGGTCAGTTTTAGCATACACAACCAAGACATCGGCATCAGGACCGTTGGTAATCCACATTTTGGTACCATTCAAGACAAAATGGTCGCCTTCGGCATGTGCCTTTAGTTGCATACTCATGACATCTGAACCAGCACTGGCTTCGCTCATAGCCAGCGCGCCAACTAGCTCCCCCCGCACTAAACCGGGTAAGTAACGATCTTTTTGTGTTGCATTACCATTGAGGGCGATTTGATTAACGCACAAATTAGAATGGGCGCCGTAACTTAATCCAACCGCGGCTGATGCGCGTGAAATTTCTTCCATGACAATGGCGTGCGCTAAATAGCCCATACTGACACCACCGTAATTCGTGCTAACGGTCATGCCGAGCAAACCCATCTCGCCTAATTGTTTCCATAAGGGTGACGGAAAGGTATTGTTCTCATCGATTTGGTTTGCCAGAGGGGCGATTTCTTTTGCAGCAAACTGCCTAACACTGTTTCTAATTTGATCGTATGGCTCGCCCAGTCGCTGCGTGAGGCTTTCGTGCATCGATGGCTTCCGGTTAATGAATTAAATAGGCTAGACTATACCTTGCTCACGTCGTGTTGTGAAGAGAGGGATGAAATGCGAAAGCTGGTGTTATGGGGACATCATGTCAAAGAATACGAGGCCATGTTTGCGTTATCTGGGGCGGAAATGCACGGTCGTATTCTCGAATTTGGCTGCGGTGCTAGTGCAGTGAATGCCGAATTAGTCGGTCAAGCGGCGCGCGTGGTGAGCGTTGATCCGCTGTTTAGTCTCGCGCCAGAGCCGCTTCGTCACGCGGTGCTAAGCGCGTTTGACGCGCGCGCGGCACAAGTGATGACGGAACCGACGCAATTTGATGTCAGCGAATACGGAACGATTGACGCCTTGATTGCTGAGCGCCGTGCGGGGGTGGAGTGTTTCTTAGCCGATTTTGCCGTCGGACGTCAAACACAACGCTATCGTCCACTCACCGAGGTTTCCTTACCGTTTGCCGCCACGGAATTTGATTGGGCGTTAAGCTCGCATTTTTTATTTGCTGAGGCGGCCCCCGAATCGGTGGCATGGCATGTGAAGACAATTGGCGAACTAGCCCGTGTGGCGCACGAAGTGCGTATTTTTCCGCTGATAGAGCGCGCTGGTGAAGCCTCGCCCTTACTAGGCCCCGTTTTATTAGGCTTACAGCAAGCGAATTTCGGTGTTGAAGTACGCCAAGTAGCTTACTCTTTGTATCCACAAGGAAATGCCATGCTAAGGGTCTGGGCGAAGCAATGCGCGGTTTAAACCAAAACCGCGGACAAAGTAATTTTTAGCTATACTTAAGTTAGAGCTTTCAAACTGGGTGTACTGATGCGCTTAACGCATTTTGCTTTAGTTGTTCCAGCAAATTCAGGCCGGGCAATCCGAACTAACCGCACCGGCAAGACTTGATTGGGAGATGAGCGATGCGCGTCCAGAATGGGAGCGTCTTTTTACCCTATTTACACAACTAGCCGCGCCACTGCGCACCATGGCCGTGTTATTTGAGCCAAATCATTTTGCACGCGATGAAATGGCGTATGCGTACAAGATAATGGCACTTTTTGTCGACCCAAACGATACGAAAACGCAAACATTGGATGCGGTGGCTGCGGCCACGGACAATCTCTTCGTTAAACGAGACAAGCAAACGACATCCCCCTTGCATGACCTGTTGCTGGACATGAGACTGCCGGCTCCTGGTCAAATCGATAGGCAGGGATGGCAAGCTTTGTTGAAAAAAGAGGGCGCGCAGGCGTTAGCTT
>DAIDLK010000088.1 GCA_027449525.1 Legionellaceae bacterium
CGCCATGGCATGGCTGCCGCGGCCCTGGTCCGGGGTGGGCACGCGTTCCAGGCTGACGTCGTACGTGAACAGCCCCATCGCGCGATTGCTGCCCTTCACCGTCACGCAGTCGATCTGCCTCACGCGCTGCCTCACCTGCACTCGCAGCATGACAGAGTCAGAGCACATTCTTTCTCAATGATACCAACCACTTGCAGGTGGTGACCTGACTTGAATTCTTGAGCGTATCTAAAAATGAAGACCAACGCACATGCTATGGCTACCTGCCTCTCAATACTTCTTGAATACAGGGGAGGCCGCAGCATGAAGGGCACATGCGCATGCTCTTACCTGAGGTGACAGCATGCGCGCAAAGTCCTCTGACATCAGGATGGAGGTTCCAAACTGCTTGGTGGCAGCCTCCTAGCAATACAACAATAGCTAATTTGATTCATAAGTTACCAATTGATAGTAAAAAACTCTCATCGGAAGTGCCGCGCCTTGACTCAACGTCCAAAATGAGCGAACAGGTGATTGATTACTCGTGCGCTGCTTAATCAATGGATTTTGAAGCAGACGGGGATTATCCGCAATCAGCACAAGGCGTTTACCAACCAAAGTATGCGGATTAGACCAATAGCGGTACATGAGACTTTCATCACCAAACACGTGGCTGCCACTAACCGCATATGGCTCACTTAGTGCACCTCTCGCTTTCATTTTAGCTTGATAGAAAGCGATTTCACTAGCGATATTGTAACGATCAAGTGGCAAAAAAACTGGACGAGTCTGCGTATTCTTTTCTTCATTTTTAGCAACCTTGACCAGTTGTTGTGTTAAATGCTCCCAGTCAATGAATTTATTCAGGGCTACTCGAGTGAGTGTCTTTGGTAAGGAAAAGGTCAGGCCAAAACCTAATACGGCTATCATGCCACTGTAGATGACGGCAAGTAACAGCAGAGTAATCCGCCACTGTTGCCGCAACGATTGATTAGCGTGCTGCAACGTGACGGCTAACCAGGGCACAACGGCCAATAAACCAGGACCAATCCAATTAAATTTCACCGGATGGGTTAAACTAAAGAGACTAAAAAACACCAATGGAACGGCACTAAACACTTGCAAAAATCGGCGAGTTTCGTCTGAAAAAACCGTTACTAGCCGTTCATTAGGGTTAAATAATCGCACAAAACTTATCAAACCAACTGGCATCAGAAAAAACAGTAGCAATGCAGCAACCATGTGCAAGGAAAAAGTACCTGGCTCATTGAAACGACGCGCGCTTTGGAAGGCAAATGAAACCCAATCATGCTGAGCATTCCAGTACACCACTGGTAAAAAACAAAACAACGCTATGCACGCACCTACATAAGGCTCTAGCCGCCGTAACCAGTGCCGCGCCGACGGCACCCAAAACAAATAACTTAATACGGCCGGAGCTAATACCACAAGAGTGTATTTTGAAAATAAACCGATCCCGCCGGCCACCCCCAATTTGAGCCAAGCGCGAGCTTCGTTTCGCACTAAAGCGCAATAAAGGTAGTACAGACTAGCTGACCAACAAGCGATTAGAGGCTCATCAGGGGTTGTAACTAATGACTGTAAAAAAAAGAACGGTAACATAGCCAATAACAACAACGCATAACGGGTTGCAGCAGGCGCAATGCGTCGCATGAACAAAACCATGTAATAGAGTGTCATCAGCCAGCAAAATAAAGCTGGCAAGCGCACAGCCCATTCGTTCGTTCCAAATAATTCAGTTGACCAGCGAATCAACACCCCGACCATCGGCGGATGGTCGAGATAGCCAAAATCCAGGTGTTGACCATAATTCCAGTAGTAAGCCTCTTCAACTAATAAATCTGCATGCTGGTAAAACAAAATGCGTAACAGAAGCGACAAGGCAACCAATCCCGATACACTTAACCAGCTGAATGCATTAACCGAGAGTTTACTAGTTACCGCTAAATTCCTCTCGCCGACTAATTTTCTTAGCATACAAATATCTCCATTGAATGGGGTTAATCATAGCAGAAGATGCCCAAATCCGTTAAAATTATGCATTACTATAACGGTTGGAGCAGCTGATGCTATCAGGATTCGTTAATGCCGGGTATTTTTTATTTTCATTGAGTGTTAGCTTACTCATTTTTGTGTTGTGGTTACGCGTTGCCCTGCAATATTTTAAGGTCAGTGCGCTTTCCCCAATTGGACAAATCATCAGCAAACTAACTAACCCGTTGCTGCAACCGTTTGAACAACTAAACCTACCCTGTTTTTCTCGATTGAAAGCCTGGGATATTCGCAGCTTATTGTTGATTGGCGCGATTGAAGTAACTAAATACACCCTCATTAGTTGGTTAGTGCTGCCAATGCAATTATCTTGGGCAGCAATTGTTGCTCTAGTACTAGTCGATATGGTTATTCAACCTTGTAACATTGCCTTTGCCGCCATTATCTTGCGCGTGGTCATGAGCTGGGTTAATCCGCATTGGCAGCACCCCTTGGCTGACCTTGCGTTTATCTTGAGCGACCCGCTGTTTGTCCAGATCAGACGTTTTGTCCCTATCGTGGCCGGCATCGATTTTTCGCCGCTAATATCACTCATTTTGTTGAAAACCATGACGCTATTTGTTGGTGCTTACGTACCGCTTGGTTTAACCGGCTGACTATACTATGATATCGCTTTCAAATTGAGTAATTAATTGACTATGATGCTTTCTCCGTTGCACGCCATCTCCCCGATTGATGGACGGTATCTCGCAAAAACGCGCGCACTAAGCCCTTTTTTTAGTGAATTTGGCTTAAATTACTATCGGTTAATGATTGAAATTCGGTGGTTGCAGTCATTAGCTACGAACGAAACAATTCACGAAGTCATGCCTTTCAGTCTGGAAGCCAACCAATTCTTAGAGCATTTACTAACCCATTTTGATGAAAAAGAAGCCATGTTAGTTAAAGAGCATGAGAAACAAACCAATCATGATATCAAAGCCATTGAATACTATTTGCATGATAAATTAGCCCAGTCGCCAGAACTTAGTGCGGTCACTAGTTTTATTCATTTCGCTTGCACCTCAGAAGACATTAATAACTTGGCATATGCCTTAATGCTGAAAGAGGCGCTTAACCAAGTGGTGCAGCCACAACTGATTGAAGTGATCAACGGAATCACCTTGCTCGGCAAACAACATAGCCAAACCGCTATGTTAGCACGCACCCATGGCCAGCCTGCCTCTCCTACGACGTTCGGCAAGGAATTAATTAATTTTTCTGCTAGATTGAAGCGACCGCTCCAGCAATTAACCGATACGGTGATTACCGCAAAATGCAATGGTGCGGTCGGTAATTACAACGCGCATGTTGTTGCCTACCCTGAAGTAGACTGGCTAGCTCACGCCAAAGATTTTATTCAATCGCTAGGCTTGTCTTTTAATGCCTACACGACCCAAATCGAACCACACGATGGCTTAGCCGAAATAGCCCACTTGATGATTCGTATCAACAATATTTTGCTCGACTACACTCAAGATATTTGGACTTACATTTCGCTAAGTTACTTTCAACAAGAGATCATTACCCACGAAGTGGGCTCGTCGACCATGCCACACAAAGTCAATCCGATTGATTTTGAGAATGCTGAAGGTAATCTTGGTTTGTCGAACGCACTATTCGAACACTTTGCCAATAAATTGACTCGATCGCGCTTGCAACGGGATTTGTCAGACTCCACAGTCCTACGTAATTTAGGGGTTGCATTTGCCCACGCATTCATTGCTTATCAGGCTATCATTAAGGGTAATGCTAAGCTGCAGGTTAATTTAGACGCATTAAACACCGATCTCACTAGTAATTGGGAAGTACTAACCGAGGCCATCCAGACGGTTATGCGCCGCTATCATATTCCAGATGCGTACGAGCAAATTCGTGATATGAGTCGCGGGAAGCAGCTGAATGCTGAACAACTAAATACCTTTATTAATGAGCTTGCTATCCCTGAAGAAGCCAAGCAGCGTTTATTGGCCCTGACGCCAGAGAGATACACAGGACTTGCGAGCGTGCTTGTTAAAGCTTTCACATGAAAGTTAGCTCGCAACAAGGCAAAACTCGAGAGTTTGATGTGCTGGTAATTGGTACCGGACTAGCCGGTTTGCATTATTGCCTGCAATTGTTAACCATGCAGCCCAAACTATCAATTGCGCTACTGAGTAAAGTAGAACAAAGTGAATGCAATAGCCGTTATGCACAAGGTGGTATTGCGGCCGTATTAAGTGCAGATGATTCAATTGCCGCACACCGTGCCGACACGCTAGCGGCAGGTGATGGTCTGTGTTATGCACCGGCCGTTGACTTTATTATTAGTCAAGGACCTAATGCCATTGCTGAATTACAACATCAATATCAAGTCCCATTCGATCAAGCAGCTAACGGCCACCTCCAATTGGGTCAAGAAGGTGGGCACCAATTTCGTCGAATTGCCCATTGTGGGGATCAAACTGGGCTTACTATCATGCAGCAATTAGCACAAAAAGTGCAACTTCACCCACAAATTGAATTGTTTGAACACCATATTGCAGTTAATTTAATCGAGCAAAAGCGTGCACGTGCTACGAAGCAACAAGCTGAAGTTATTGGTGCGTACGTACTGGATTGTGCCAACAATAAAATTCACACGTATCTGTCGCGCTGTGTCGTATTAGCGACTGGTGGCGCCGGTAAAACGTATCGTTACACTAGCAACCCAATGATTGCGACCGGAGACGGCGTCGCAATGGCTTATCGTGCTGGAGCGAGGGTTAGCAATATGGAGTTTTACCAATTTCATCCCACGTTATTGCATCATCATCAACTAACTAATTTTTTAATTTCTGAAGCGTTACGTGGCGAAGGAGCGGTTTTACGTAATGCTGAGTCGAATCAATTATTTATGCAACATTATGCGCCAGAGCAGCGCGAACTGGCCACGCGGGACGTGG
>DAIDLK010000089.1:0-324 GCA_027449525.1 Legionellaceae bacterium
GTGCCTCGCTTTTGTTTACGCGCTGCCAAATTGGTACAGCGAAGATCCTGCGATTGAAATTGCAGCAAAACAATCAGTCGATCTTAAAACGTTGTCAAGAACGCTTCAGCGTATTTTAATCAAGGCCAACATCCCCGTGAAATCGGTGCAAACCAATGGCAGAGGGATAGAGATGCGCTTTGTTTCTACCGACTTTCAATTGCAGGCGCGTGACGCTTTAACGCAGCAGCTGACAAGTGATGCATTTACCCTAGCTTTAAATTTATTACCCAGTACACCATACTGGCTGCGGCTTTTGGGCGCATCAGCCATGCGACAGGGGTT
>DAIDLK010000089.1:334-2854 GCA_027449525.1 Legionellaceae bacterium
AAATTAATTGCGCAAGCGTTGCGCGAAAAAACGATTCGTTACAGCGCTATTCACTATCTGGCTAATCAAGGCATTTTCATCCAATTTCGCGATGCAGCGTCAAGTCTAGCGGCGTCTCAACAATTAAGCCACCAATTTCCTGAGTTAAGGAGTACCTCTAACGAAGAGGCACACACTCTATTGATTCGTTTGTCTGAAGAAACCTTGGTGGGTATCCAGCAAAATACGCTGGATCAAACCATGACAATTCTGCGTAAGCGCGTCAATGAACTTGGAGTTGCTGAAGCCGTGGTTCAGCAACAAGGGAGCACACGCGTTGCCGTCGATTTACCAGGAATACAAGATGCAACGCGTGCAAAACAGATTTTAGGCGGCACTGCAACGCTGCAGTTTTATTTGGTGGACATGGATCAAGACCCTTTGCGCGCCAAACAAACTGGCATCGTGCCCGCTGGAAATAAATTAGTGAGTATCAACGGTCAACCGCTGTTACTGAAGCGACCTGTGGTCCTGAATGGTGATTCAATCACAAGTGCGGTGTCAAGTTTTGATGATCAAAGTGCCAGACCTTCCGTATCCATTCAATTGGGTGGTGGTGGTGAGGGACTGTTTAAGCAAGTAACTCGCGAAAATATCGGCAAAAGAGTGGCGATTGTCTATGTCGAGGCAAAAAAAAATAAAGAAGGGGTCAGCTATCACGAAGAACGAGTGATTAGTGCCCCTGTGATTCAAACGGCCTTGGGGAATCAATTCCAAATCACGGGATTATCCGATATGAGCGAGGCTAGAGATTTGGCCCTGCTACTCCGAGCGGGTGCTTTACCGACGGTGGTTAGCCCGGTTGAAGAACGCATGGTCGGACCTTCACTAGGGCAAGATAATATTCACCGTGGTCTGGTCTCTTTGATCGTAGGAATGGGTCTTATTTTAGCCTTAATGGGCATTTATTACCGTGCGTTTGGTTGGGTAGCCAATGTAGCACTTGTGCTTAATTTAATTTTTTTGATGGCGCTTTTATCGTTATTAGGTGCAACTCTTACTTTACCTGGTATTGCTGGTATTGTGCTGACGGTTGGCATGGCAGTAGATACCAATGTCTTAATATACGAGCGAATTCGTGAAGAGTTACGTGCGGGACTGTCGCCTCAGGCAGCTATTCATGCCGGATACGAGCGTGCTTTTGCGACTATTTTGGACGCAAATGTTACCACCTTAATTGTGGGAATTGTATTGTTTTGTATCGGTACTGGTCCGGTACGCGGTTTCGCCGTTACATTGTCACTCGGTTTACTAACCTCCATGTTAACGGGTGTGACTTATTCGCGCGCGTTAGTGAATGCATTGTATGGCCGCCGAAAACTCAATACCTTATCGATTGGCATTTAACCAGGGGGCCACACATGGAGTTTTTTAATCCAAAATCAGCGGTTGATTTTATGGGGGCACGCCGTTGGACCACTTTGCTTTCAGTGTTGATTGTGATTTTTTCGGTGGCGGCTTTATTTTGGCATGGCTTAAAATGGGGTTTAGACTTTACCGGTGGTACCCAAATTGAAGTGACCTATCCAAACGCGGTAAACGTTGACGCCGTGCGTGAAACACTATTCCGGCTAGGTTACCCTGCCGCTCAAGTGATTCGGTATGGTTCGGCTGACGATGTATTAATTAGCATTGCGCCGCGTGAGGATTTAAACGAAGCCGCCTTGGTTGACCATATTATGCAAGCGCTTCCCGATGCAACAAAACAACGGGTTGATTACGTTGGACCACAAGTAGGGGCTGAATTAGCATCAAAAGGGGCACTGGCTATTTTAGTGTCGTTACTTGCGATCATGCTTTACATCGCTTTACGCTTTGAGGCGCGTCTTGCGCTGAGTTCAGTGGTTGCATTAGTGCACGATCCCATTTTAATTTTAGGTACCTTTGCGTGGTTCGGTTTGGAGTTTGATCTCAAAGCATTAGCTGGATTATTAGCCGTTATTGGCTATTCATTGAATGATACAATTGTGGTGTTCGATAGAGTACGAGAAAATTTTTTTAAAATGCGTCGTGCTACCCCTTTAGAGGTAATGAACCAATCGATTAATCAAACTCTATCTCGAACAATTATGACCTCTGCGTTAACCTTGCTCGTAGTTTTGTCGCTCTTGGTGTATGGTGGAGAAACAATCCGTGGTTTTGCGTTGGCACTGGTGATTGGCATCGTCGTTGGGACTTATTCTTCAATTTATGTTGCCGGCGCTTGTGCCTTAAGCATGGGTTTGAATCGCAATGATTTCGTAAAGCCTGCAAAAAAAGAGCACGATTTGATACTGCCCATGGTCGGCGCCGTCTGGTCCTCCAGCCGGGCGGGCGCGCACGACTTCCCGGCCCGCTTCCTGGCCCGCTTCCTCGACAACCACGGCCTGCTGCAGCTCACCGGCCGCCCTGCCTGGCGGACCATCCGCGGCGGCTCGCGCACCTACGTCCGGGCCATCCTCGACGGCTTCCGCGGGGAGGTGCGGCGCGGCTGCCCGGTGG
>DAIDLK010000089.1:2864-4947 GCA_027449525.1 Legionellaceae bacterium
GCGCACTTTCGGCAAGTATTAATAACCCGTCGCATTCACTTGGTTGCTCCCTCCTCTGGAATTGCTGCAGCTAAATTGAATGCTTTGGAGCAACAATTAGCCGCATTTAATGTGGTAATACCAAAACCGTTGCTGACCGATGAGTGCTTGTTTCATTCCAGTAGCGATAATCAGCGTTTCGACCAACTGGTCGTTGCCCTCTATGATTCGACCCCTAATAGCATCATTTGGGCGCTGCGGGGTGGGTATGGCTGTGCGCGATTACTTGAGCGTTTGCGGATGCTCGCTCCACCTCCGCAACCAAAACTATTTATTGGCTTTAGTGATAACACGGCGTTGCATTTATTTTTAGCGCAACAATGGCAATGGCGTACCGTGCATGCCGCCGGTTTGGCGCAGTTAGTGGATACTGAACCACGCGATCCGGCTAATTTTACTCGCTTGGCAGAACTACTCAGCGGAGAAAGAAGTCAGC
The DNA here is from genome assembly GCA_027449525.1 of Legionellaceae bacterium. Classification (GTDB taxonomy): domain Bacteria; phylum Pseudomonadota; class Gammaproteobacteria; order Legionellales; family Legionellaceae; genus JAGVJT01. The sequence goes on from DAIDLK010000089.1 coordinate 3,340, forward strand.
AAACGTTAACTGAACTAAGGCCAATGAATGGCTCTGCCGCAAGACTGTGCTCAGTAAGCGGGGTAATGCAAGGAGGTAATTTGACCATCGTTGAGAGCAGCATCGGGACCTTTTGGCAGGCTAAGACCGCTGGTTCGATTTTATTTTTGGAAGATACCGGAGAAAAAGGATATCGCATTGATCGTTCCTTACAACATTTACAACAGGCGGGTCTCCTAAGGGACGTGCAAGCCGTTCTTTTGGGTGATTTTTTGGGTCCAGATACAAGTGGAATCGCTTACGCATTGCAGCGATTTGCTAATGAAAATGTCATACCGGTTTTTCAAACGGATCAATTTGGCCATGGTGAACGCAATTACCCGATTCTTTACGGCGCCAACGGACGGCTAGATTTGTACGACGCAGCATCAGCCACGTTAACCATGGAGTGGTTGTGATTTGTGTTTTGCGATAAATTTTGCTTAAAATGGATCATGCTGCGTTCAAAGGAGTGGTGAGCATGTTCCAAGCGATCAAACGAGCAGTGTTCAGTGGTTTATTTTTTTTTACTTTACCTGCTTTAAGTAGTCCAGTTGGTGTATGGACAACGATTGACGAATACAGTGGAGAAAAACGCGCCGATGTTCGTTTTGAATTGATTGGTGATGAATTGACCGGGACTATTATTCACCCTTACTCCAAACCGGGTGATGTGCGATTCTGCCACGCCTGCTCTGGCCAATTCAAAGACAAGCCTGTTCAGGGATTACGTTTTATCTGGGGCTTAAAGCAAAAAGAAGATGGTTCATGGGTAAATGGTCGTATTCTTGACCCACAGACAGGGCGAATTTATCGCCTTAAATTAGTGCAAAAAGGGAACGAACTACACGTTCGTGGCTACCTTTGCCATCCCTTGCTTGGACGGAGCCAGGTTTGGGTGCCAGCCCAGAGCAGAGGTTAGGAAGTGCTGCGAAGCACCTTGCAATTTGGCACAAATTGTTTTAAGAATAACAAAAGACATAAAAAGGATTTGTATGACGCACGATCGATTACTCAGTTTTTTTCTTGCTCAAGTGTTTGGTTTGTATTTTTTTATTAGCGCTGTCATTGGCCTTTACCGAGCAGATTACTACCGTAAAATGATTGCGGACTTTAGAGGAATGGATTATAACGGCCTATATGCAGCGCTCTTAGGTCTGTTCATTGGGCTTTGTTTGGCGTTAGCACAAAACAATTGGGAAAATAGAAATCAAGTGTTTCTTACTGTCATCAGTTGGAGTATTTTGACCAAAGCACTCTGCTGGCTTATTATTCCCGAAAAAACATTACAGGCTGTCAAGCGTTTAGGGACTTCGCCTGCCTATTACGTTATGAATATAGTGTTTTTACTGGTTGGTCTGGTGTTGATTAATAAATCGTTTTATTTGTTTTTTCTGCGCGCAGAACTATTTTCTCGTTTCGTGCCAAACTAGTTACCATGACTGACCGCTCTGTACATGACAAAAAATCCTGTCATGCCCGCGCAGGCGGGCAACCATTTCTGGTTTGCTACTGAAGTAAATTAGTCGGCCCTGAAATATTGTCTAGCAACAGCACACCTGGTTATCATTGATACAATTTAAGATTTTT
>DAIDLK010000090.1 GCA_027449525.1 Legionellaceae bacterium
GTATTCTGTGCAAAAGTTACCAATTTATAAGCACTAAAATACGGCGCTTGCATGCGCTTAAATACGGCGGCTAAATCGACCGGTGTACCCGTGTGATGGTGATAAGAGCCAATCAAGCAGATACTTGGATACATGGCGTGAAGGCGCGCTAACCATGCTCGCGGCAAATCATACTCCACATCCATATAAGCTGGACGCAAAGCCGCTAATTGTTGCAACTGCTGCCAACGGTTTGTTTCGCTGTGCGGATAGACGCCACCGTGCCGTACTGATCGCAGTGTGAGTATTAATGGTAGTCGCGTTGACTGGCACAGGTTAGCTAAGGCGGTAAAATCAAGTTCAGCGCTATAATCCAAACGTAATTCGAGTGCGTCGACTGTACCAATGTCCATTTCACTGGCTAGTAGTACATCCCCTCGAACCACACCAACTAGCATAACGACTTCTCGGCAAATTCAGTGCTAGCCCAGGCCAACGCACTGGCCAAATCAGCCTGCTTGACTTGCATCAGGTAGCCATTAGAGGAGTGATGTGGTTTGCCAATCGCATCCAGCAACACGAACTGCGGCTTATGGTGCAACGCTTTTTTATCGTAGCCAAGGCTTTGATAAAAAGCCGGTAAATCATGAAAGGCACGAGTGCGCAGAGGCAAGCCATACGCTTTGAGAGTCTGTTGCAATGCATCGAAGTCTGCTTTTGGTAGCATGCCACATTGGTGCGACAAATACCCTTCCACCAATAAACCAATTGCGACTGCTTCTCCGTGGCTTACCTGATACCCCTCACAAATCTCAATAGCATGCCCAATGGTATGGCCTAGATTCAATAAGAAACGTGCGTGTTGTTCGTGTTCATCTTGCTCAACAATGGCCTGCTTAATACGACAACTTGCGCCAACCATCGCTAATAAAACACCTGGATCCTGCGCTAACAATGGTGCCGCGCATTGCCCCATTTGCGCGAACAATTCCGCATCGGCCAGCAGAGCATGCTTGAGCATTTCCACGACCCCGTTGCGGTATTCTGGCTCGGGTAGCGTGGCTAAAAACCCACACTCCATCAACACGCCGGCCGGTGGTGTGACACTGCCAATTAAATTTTTCCCATGGCGAGTATTAACCGCTGTTTTACCGCCAATACTTGCATCAACCATGGCTAACAAAGTCGTTGGTAAGTATATTACTGGCACGCCACGGCAATAGGTTGCGGCAAGAAAGCCCACTAAGTCCAGCAACATGCCACCACCTAACGCTAAAAAGCAACTATCACGACCAAAACGTTTGGTTAGGAGTAAATCTTCTAACATGTGCTTGGTCTCACGCGTTTTCTGATGTTCACCACTTGGGCAAATTAAGAGCTCGGCTCGTAAGCCCACGGCTTGCAATTGTTGTAGCACGGCAAGCGCGTGCGTCGCAGCCAATTGCTCATCAACAATTAGAGCCATACGGCGCTGTAAGTGAGGCTCTAGTAGTGTTGCTAAACTCTGCTGTAACACGTGATGGCCTAGGTAGATCGTATAGGCTTGACTGGCTTTAATCGGCAAAATTAGCATACGCGGACCTGGGCGCTGCGTTGCATGAGCAACGCATCCGCTAATACTAAAGCGCACATCGCTTCCACTACTGGCACGGCGCGAATGGCCACACAAGGATCATGTCGTGCATTGGCTGGCTGTTGAACGATTTGAGGATTACCTGAGACATCAACCGAAACTTGTGCTTGACGGATGCTCGAGGTTGGTTTGAAGACTACCCGGCCGGTGAGCGGCATACCGGTAGAAATACCGCCTAACACGCCACCGGCATGATTGGTCTGCGTGAAAATATACCCATTCTCAGCCACAAACGCATCATTATGCACCGATCCAGTTAAATGAGCCGCGGCAAAACCCTCGCCTATTTCAAAGCCTTTGCTGGCCGGGATGCTTAACATAGCACTCGCTAGCAGCGCATCTAGTTTAGCATACACCGGATCACCGAGACCAACAGGTAAACCCTGCGCGACAAAATTGACCACTCCACCGATCGAATCACCAGCTTGTTTTGCCATTAAAATACGTTGCTGCATGATAGCTGACGCACTCGGGTCGGGGCAGAAAATCATATCGCGTTGCGTTGCTTGCTGCAGCAGCAATACATCACTTTCATCAACGGTTGCAAGCGTGTCGCCCACCTGCGCTAAGTACGAGCAGACGTGCATGCCAAATTGCGCGAGTATTTTTTTTGCCAACACACCCGCTGCAACCCGGCACGCGGTTTCTCGTGCAGAAGCGCGCCCCCCACCGCGGTGATCAGTTACTCCGTATTTTTTAAGGTAGGTGAATTGTGCATGCCCAGGACGCAAAACTTTTTGTAGCGAGTGATAAGCACTTGAATCAGCATCACGATTAGCGATAATAATCGAAATTGGCGCACCCGTTGTTATTCCGTTATACACGCCGGAATATATTTCAGCACCATCCGTTTCTTTACGGGGTGAGGTATATTCGCTCTTACCGGGCGCTCGCCACGCAAGCGCTTGATTAACTTCCTCAACCGTAATCTCAACTCCAGCAGGACAACCATCCACCACCACTCCAATTGCCTTGCCGTGTGACTCACCCCAAGTAGTCATCCGAAGCTGCTGTCCAAACGTGTTACTAGCCATAAGACTCTCCCACAAGTAATTTCAAGCGTGCCACGACTTCCGCAATCGTTGCATTATCAACCGGTAAAGTAACGGCAGCCGCTTGTTGATAAATTGTATGCCGGTGCTGATAGTGCTCATTCACGTCTTGTTGACGCAAAAAAGCAGGTAGAGCATGCGCTACTAACCGCTGATACCAGGTGGAGAAACTAATCTGTAAGTAAATTAACCGACCCAGCTGCCGTAAATGCTGCACATTTTCTGCTAACAAAACAGTACCGCCGCCGGTCGCAATCACGCTGGCATGCTGCCGCTGAATGGATGCAATCACCAACTGCTCCATTCGCCTGAACGCCGCTTCACCGTGTACCGTATACAACGCCTGCGGGGACGCGGCAAAACGTTGTTGCAATAAGACGTCTACATCAATAAATTGCTGTTGTAAGCAAGCAGCTAATTGCTGACCGGCCGACGATTTACCAGAATGCTTTAAGCCAATCAAAATGAGACTCATCAACAAACCTCAAGTCGAGCGCCTAATGTTTGCATCGTGCGCGCAAAATGAGGGTAGCTTTTTTCAACGCAATCCACCTGGTGAATAACGCTTTCTCCTTCAACCGCGAGCGCTGCAACCGTTAACGCCATCGCAATACGGTGATCAGCATGACTGGTTAAATGGGCAGCCATTAATTTTGCTGGACGAATTATTAAGCCATCAGTGAGCTCGTCAATGTCAGCACCCATTTTACGTAACTCGCGCGTAATAACCGCTAGCCGGTCACATTCTTTATGGCGGGCGCTACCAGCGTTTATCAAGCGTGTTTCTGAAGGGGCAAAACACGCTAGCACCGCTAAAATAGGGAGGGCGTCAATCATCTGATTCACATCAGTTACGCCCAGCGCAACCGAGCCTGTTCCACGCACCTGCAATTGATGCGCCGCCTGACTGATAACGATGTCGGCACCTCCCGCCTGCAGGGTAGCAATCAGCAGTTTATCACCCTGCACATCAGTAAAATCCAAATTACTCAGCACAACGGAGGATTGCGTGACGCAAGCGGCTGCTAGCGGAAAAGCACACGAGCTAAAATCACCGGGGACACGGTATTTAAAACCAACAGTGTCTGCCCGACCAGGTACGTCATAGGCACAATAATCACGATGGCCAATGTGAATACCTATACGCTTTAACCAGTCGAGGGTGAGTTCAATCCAAGGCGTTTCGCCAGGATTGAGCACATGAAGTCGAGTTGGATTGGGTGCGAATGCTGCCGCTAGCAATAAACCCGAGACCGGTTGCGAGTCGTAGCCTGACAAACAGGTCTCGCCACCCAACAGCGGACCTTTCACCACGACGGGTGCAAACCCGTTGCCACGCGTTGACACGGCAAACACCCCTAAACCAGTTAACCCATCAATTAAAGGTTGAATCGGGCGGTTGGTGCGTATGGATTCGTCACCCGTAATAACCGTGTACCCATCACACAAGGCGGCTAGAGCGGAAATAAAACGCAAGACCTGGCCGGAATTTCCCGCATCAATAATTTGTGTTGGGGTCTGCGGTTTGCCCGCTACTCCTCGAATAGTTAAACGTTGCGGTCCTGCATCGATTTCAGCGCCAAATAATCGACACGCTTGTAGCATCGCGTGGGTATCCGGTGAGTGGAGGTAGTCATCAATATGACTGACGCCACGCGCCAAAGTCGCCAAAACAATTGCACGCAGAGTATGAGATTTAGACGGCGGGATAGCGATTTCACCACTCAAACGGGAAGAATGAACACGGTAACTTAACATTGCAGCAACGCTCGCAATTGCTGCACACGTTGCATGGTATCCGCAAATGTTTGCAGCGAAATGGTTTGTTTGGCGTCAGAAATTGATGCATCGGGAGTTGGGTGCACTTCAACCATAATTCCATCGGCTCCAGCAGCTACGGCGGCTAGCATCATGCTTGGTACAACGTGTCGCAGACCCGTTGCATGACTGGGATCAATCACTATAGGTAAATGGCTCAGTTCTTGTAAAATAGGCACAGCGGCCAAATCCAAGGTGTTGCGTGAATAAGTCTCAAACGTGCGAATTCCGCGCTCACACAAGATGACCTGGGTGTTCCCCTGCGCTAAAATATACTCAGCCGCCAGCAAAAATTCAGTATAGGTCGCTGATAAGCCCCGTTTCAAAATGACCGGCTTGTTGATTCGGCCCACGGCTTTTAGCAGGCTAAAATTTTGCATGTTACGTGCACCAATTTGCAGGATGTCAACCGACTGACAAACTAAATCGAG
>DAIDLK010000091.1 GCA_027449525.1 Legionellaceae bacterium
TGTGTGGTCGCATTAGGGCCATAAATGGCATTAATTAAATCGCCTAGCTCGGTGTTTGATAATTGACGGTTAGTCACTTTCATTAAGACGCCGTACACTTCGGCATAGATGGGTGAGCCCGTTTGAATGGTGACGTCAGACGCATTAAGGCGTTCGGTGTGCTCTAACATTTTTTCCATGAACGCTGGTGTAAAACGGGTTGGTTCATCGGGCATTAAATTCAAGTGGGGATTTTCTTCGGCCATGTCAATTCACCGATGAAATAACGGGTTGCCAATTGTCATGGCTGGAGATAACGAGCTGTTCACCCTTCACACGCTTTTCAAGTTGCGTAAGAGCTTTGAGGCGGTGCTCATCTTTTGCCACGGCCGCTCGCCATTCGTCGCTGTTGATATTGAGTGCTGGCAAGGCAGTAATGCGCAGCACACGGTCATCAATATGAATTTCTTCACCGTCGCCGGTTACGCCGAGATCGGTGTGTGAAACATACGGGGGCGATACCATGTTCATGCTAAGTAATTTCCGGTAGAGGATCATGCCGGTAAAGTCTTCTCGTAGGCGTGCGATGTTTTCTTCTAGAATAGTGTTGGCTTGACTGACACCATTGCGCCAGCCTTTTTCGACATTGCTACACCAAATTTCTCGCTCTTCCGCTGTTCGGGGTAATAAGCTAAGGTCGGGATAGTCGGGTTTTCGATAGTCTAACCACAAATATTGCCGCCAATCTGGTGGTGTAGTGACAAAGCGCGCTTGTTTGGCGACTTTATAGGTGCGATCGGAAATGCGGATGGTTTGTGCATCGGCCAAATTTAAGGTCTGGCGTCCTTCAACTAACACCGGTGGTAGCACATTGTGCTCTAAAATGAGCGTATTAAAATCATAAATGGAATCCAGGTGACGGGTTTGTTTCACTAAGGCGTCGTCAATAATCTTGGCTCGCCAGGCAAGGCCGGCTTGTGCGCCCAAGCTGAGTGCGGTTTCGCGCAACGCGGCTTGGCGAATTTTACTCGTACTCATTTTTTGTTTATTTTTTGCGCTGGTTGGTGTGGTGTTTGCCATGCTTTTTAGGCCATCCAGGGAATCTGTATCAACACTAGGTTTGCTGAATAGATTGCACCCAGCAACGGTCAAGTACACGGCGCACAGCAGACCATTACGAATAAATTTTAGCATAGCGTAATTCAATCACTTTGAGTTTCGGGTAGACGTGCAAAGAGGCTTTTTTGCCCGCTTGGTAGTCAATGTTTCGTAAAATAGACGCCAAGCTTTGATTGTTAACATCCAAACTAATCAACACGGGTATCGCCGGTGGCGTGCCTAAAACACGCATTTTATAGCGCGCCGCTTTAGCAATCTTTTCGGTGAGCTCACCAATAGGCCCAGACCAATCCACTGACGCGCGTGTCTCAAGCGAGGGAGAGTTGGGGATGGTTTTTACGTTATCGGTGCTGGGTGGGCTCACGGTTTTTTCCACTCGCGCCATTGTTAGCATGGAATCACTCACCGAGTTAGCGGCTTCGGCTAGTTTGATACTGGCGTCATCACTGGGATGATTATAAGGTGGTTTTTTGAACAAAGTGGTAGTGCAAGCGCTTAGCAAACAGATCGCAACCATGAAAAGCATTGTGTACTTGTTTTTCATCGGTTTATCTCAAACAATCAGTGAGTGTATCGTAGATTGAAACAGGACCCCTGGGTCCTTGTCAAGCGCTGGATCAGACCACGAGTAGTATAAAACATTAATTATGGGTATGATTCATTTTTTTATGGGTAAACATCAAAAGCCATGTTAATTAATTGCTGGGTCAAATGTTTTCATATGTTGTTGCCAAAGCGCGCGTTGACGCTGTTGGCTGGTTTCTTAGCGGAAGTAAAAACGCCGTGGATAAAAAATTATCTGATCACGCATTTTATCGCAACATACCAAGTCGACCTGCGTGATGCATTACAGTCTAACCCAAAGCTGTATCAAAATTTTAATGAATTTTTTACTCGTGCCCTGAAGCCCGGCAGTCGCCCAGTGGCTAAGGCAGACTGCGTGAGTCCGGTGGATGGTTATTTAAGTGAATTTGGCTCTATTACCGCGGGGAGGCTTATTCAAGCTAAACATCGCGACTACGCGTTAACCGATTTATTAGCCTGCTCGCCTGAGCAAGCGTGTGCCTTTTCAGGCGGATCGTTTGCTACGTTTTACTTGTCACCGCGTGATTACCATCGGGTGCACATGCCGATTGCCGCCACGTTGCAAGCGCAAATTTATGTCCCGGGGCAATTGTTTTCCGTGCAGCCTGCTACCACACGAGTGATCCCCCGTTTGTTTGCGCGCAATGAGCGTGTGGTCGTTTTTTTCGAGACCCAACTAGGCCCCATGGCGATGGTCTTGGTGGGCGCGACGCTGGTGGGTCGCATTGCCACCGTTTGGCATGGTGAATTCAAGCGACAAGGTCAATCTCAGCAGTATTGGTATAACGAGCCGATGCACTACGCGCAAGCGCAGGAAATGGGTTATTTTAAATTAGGTTCAACTGTGATTTTGGTGTGGTCGCCGCAGGCTAAGCTCAACTGGGCGTTTGGTTTGCGGGTGGGTGATGCGGTGCGTCAAGGGCAGGCTTTGGCTTTTGTATGAAAATCTTGCACGTGTATAAAACGTTTTTGAGCGACAGCATGGGCGGCGTGGAGCAAGTTATTGCGCAACTCGCGGCTAGCTCACCGGAGACGCTCAAGCATACCGTGGTGTCGTTATCACCCTTGGGTTTTAACGACACGTTGCATCCGTCAGGTGTGCGGCATATTCGTTACCCACAAACCCTCACGGTTGCTTCCAATCCGCTATCCATCCGCTTATGGCGCGGATTTCGCGAATTGGTGCACGATTATGACGTCATTCACTACCATTTTCCTTGGCCATTTGCTGATTTATTGCATGCGTTTTGGCGAATCAACAAGCCGAGTGTGCTCACCTACCACTCAGATATTGTGCGACAAAAACACTGGTTACGCATCTATCAGCCGCTGATGCATCATTTTTTACGTCAAGTCACGCACATTGTGGCTACCTCGCCGCAGTATTTGGCCACCAGCAACGTGCTGCAACAGTATCAGAGTAAAGTGTCGGTCATCCCAATTGGCTTGGCAAAACAGGGCTATCCTGAGGCTGCACTAGCACGTTTGCAGTATTGGCGCACTCGTTTAGGTGAGCGCTTTTTTGTCTTTGTCGGTGTGATGCGCTACTACAAAGGCTTGCATTGTTTACTAGAAGCGTTACGCGGGACGTCGATCGCTGTCGTTATTGTTGGCAAGGGGCCACTGGAAGGCGAATTACGCCAATTAGCCGCCACCTATCATTTAACTCAGGTGCATTTTGTCGGTGAAGTCAGTGAGGAGGATAAAGTGACACTGCTGCAATTGAGTTGTGGTGTCGTTTTTCCGTCCCATTTGCGCTCAGAAGCCTTCGGTGTGTCGTTACTTGAAGGTGCCATGTACGGTAAACCGCTGATTTCATGTGAAATAGGCACCGGCACCAGTTTTGTCAACATTGACGGCGAAACAGGCTGTGTCATCCCAGCTAATAATCCACTCGCACTCCGCGCAGCAATGGTTTATCTTATGGAAAATCCAGCGCAAGCCGAATTACTTGGCCAGCAAGCGGAAGCGCGCTATCAGACGCTTTTTACGGCAGACCGTATGGCATCGGCTTATGCAGCCGTGTACTGTCAGGTCATGGAAACTCAACACTAATTGGAGCAACAGAAGAGCTATGCAAATTATTCCAACAATCTTGTGTGGTGGTGCCGGATCACGTTTATGGCCGGTTTCAAGAGCACTGCATCCGAAGCCATTTATTCGTTTGTTAGATGGTGAAAGTTTGCTACAAAAAGCATTTCTACGCGCCATGGCTATTCCGGGGGTCAATGATATCGTCACCGTAACTAACGCGGAGTTATTTTTTAAAATCCAACAAGATTATGCGGAGGTCAATCGCAACCACTGTAAAACTGCCTTTATTTTAGAGCCGTTTGGGCGCAATACCAACGCGGCTATTGCGATGACGGCGTTGTATGTACGTAAAAAGTACGGTAATGATGCGGTGATGCTCATTTTAGCCGCCGATCACCTCATTCAAATCGAATCAGCTTTTTTAGAGGCGGTATCGCGTGCCGTAGCTTTGGCTCAGCAAGGACAATTGGTAGTGTTTGGTATTCAGCCCGACCGTGCTGAAACTGGCTATGGTTACATAGAAGTGGATCCCTTGCAACCGTTTACTGCACCAAACGATGACGCCATGCCGGTAGGTTTTCGTGTGGCGCGTTTTGTGGAGAAACCACCCTTAGCGCTCGCACAAAGTTATGTTGACTCTGGTAATCACCTATGGAATGCTGGTTTGTTTTGTTTCACAGCCGGACGCGTCTTGCAGCAAATGGCGTTGGTTTGCGCGGATGATTTGCTGGCAGCAGAAGCGTGTTTTGCCGCTTCAACCAGCCACGATTCCACTGACACCAATCGCCTGAGCTTGGATGCTAGCACGTTTGCTCGTATTCCAGAGATGTCGTTTGATTATGCGGTTATGGAGCCATTATCGCGGCGTGAGGCAACGCCTGCGGCCGTTGATCTGGCTGTGGTACCGTGTGCAATGGGTTGGAGTGATATTGGTTCGTGGGGGGCGCTGGGGGATTTATCAGCACCCGATGCAAATGGCAATCGGGTGGTGGGTGAAGTGATGTTGCAAGACACGCATCATTGCACTATTCATAGCCAAGATCGCTTTGTTGGCACGGTGGGTGTGGAACATTTAATTATTGTGGATACGCCGGATGCGTTATTAGTGGCGCAC
>DAIDLK010000092.1 GCA_027449525.1 Legionellaceae bacterium
TGTCATTGTTAATTCAAGAGTTTGGGATTCGTGGTTACGCCAATTCCGTGCATACAGCCTGTGCCTCCGGCGGGCAAGCATTAGGCTTAGCAATGCAAGTGATTCAGCGCGGTGAAGCCGATTACCTCTTGGCCGGCGGTTTTGATTCGATGATTAATCCCGTGGGATTGTCCAGTTTTTGTTTATTAGGTGCGCTGTCAACTGACAATGATCGTCCGCAATTAGCTAGCCGTCCGTTTGATGCCACTCGGAATGGTTTTGTCCTTGGTGAAGGCAGTGCATTTTTGGTTTTAGAAGAATGGGAGGGTGCAGTGGCACGCGGGGCGCACATTTATGCGGAGCTGGCTGGGTTTGGTAACACCCTTAGTGCGTACCGTATTACTGATTCTCACCCTAGTGGTGATGGAGCAATTCAAGCCATTCAGCGTGCTTTGCGTGATGCCGGAGTTAGCCCAACCGATGTCGACTACATTAACGCGCATGGTACTTCGACGCAAATGAATGATCTTAGTGAAACCAATGCGATAAAAGCCGCGCTAGGAGAGCATGCCTATCAAATTCCAATTAGTTCTACTAAAAGTCAAACAGGCCATTTAATAGCAGCTGCTGGCGCTCTAGAAGCTGTATTGGCCGTATTAGCTATTCAGCACGGCCAAGTTCCCATGACTAAAAACAGATTAAACGCTGACGAGGCTTGCGATTTAGATTATGTTACGGAAGGTGCACGAGAAAAAGCACTTGGCGTGGTACTGTCAAATTCATTCGGTTTCGGTGGGTCCAATAGTTGTCTCGTCTTCAAACATCCAGAGTTAGGGCCAATCCAATGATGCGTCAGACGAAGCGAGTCATGGTAACCGGTCTGGGAGGACTTTCTGCTTGTGGACTCACGCTCAATACCATGTGGGATGCGCTGCTAGTTGGACAAAGTGGCATTAGTGAGTTATCGATACCTGGTTTATCGTCATGGTTGTATCGTTTAGGCGGTGAGCTTCGCGATTACCAGCCGGCTAAGTATCTTCCCGATCGCAAGTTAATGAAAGTTATTTCACGGCATGACGCAATGGGCATTCACGCGGTGGTGCAGGCCGTCCAGGATAGCGGTTTATTAGATTATCAGGCTTCATTGTGCACTAACGATGCTCAGGTATTTAACGAGCAGACCGCGGTCTATGTCAGCTCTCCTGGCAATAAATATTCACAGCAATATGATTTTTTACCCTTATTGGCGAAGACCCAACACGACATGGCGGCTTTTGCTGAGCATTTGTTTAGTGAAGTTCATCCGATGTGGTTATTACGTATTTTGCCGAATAACGTGCTGGCATATGCCGGGATTACTTATGGTTTTAAAGGTGAAAATCACAACATCGTTAATCACGTTGCTGGTGGTTTTCAGGCAATTCTGGAGGCTTATCATGCAATTCAGCATGGCCTTGCCGAGCGGGCCGTGGTGGTAGCTTACGATAGCGGCATTGAGCCACAAACGTTGTTCTACTACCAGCAATTGGGGGTTTTGAGTGCTCAGCATTTACGCCCGTTTGATAAAGAGCATGACGGCACACTGTTAGCTGAGGGGGCTGCTGCCCTCGTCTTGGAAAGTGAAGCCAGCGCTCTTGCGCGCCATCGTGTGCCTTACGTTGAGCTGTTGGGGGGCTATTCAGCCACGGAAGGCCAAGGTTTATTTTCCGTGGATGAGCAAGGACAGCCACTCGCTGAACTATTAACGCATACGCTGGCATTACAGCAGTTTAAGCCAGCGGACATCGATTTAATTGTTGCGCACGGCAACGGTAATCGCAAATCTGATCGAAGTGAGGCACGTGCTTTATTATCCTTATTAGCGGGCCATGCGGCGCCAGTCACTGCCTTCAAATGGGCTATGGGGCATACCCTGTGTGCGGCCGGTGTGATGGACGCGGTGTTAGCGACGCGTGCGCTCTTCTCGAAAACGATTCCTGGGGTGGCCAATTTACAATCGCTCGCTTCTGATTGTGCTGAGTTAAATGTGGCAGCGCAAACGCGTTGTTTACCCGCCAATGCGCGTGCGTTATTAATCAATCGTGGTTTTGCTGGGATCAATGCATCGCTCCTGATGCAGGCTTGTGATGGCTAATCTTTCAACCCAGATAGCCGATCTGCGTTTATCATGGGTAGGGCGCTTGCTTTACCATTGCTTTCCTTATCGTCGCAGTGTCGTGCACGCCAATATCCAACAAGTTTATGGCGAGACTTTAACCGCAACGCAAAAGCAACGTTTAGCAGTAGCATTTTATTCGCATTTAGTGACGGTATTAAAAGAAACCTTGCAATTACGGTTTATGAGCGAGCGCGCATTGCGCGAACGCGTGGAGGTACGTGGCCACGAGCGCTTATTAGCCGTGGCCGCACAAGGGCGGGGTGTGCTCATCTTGACCGGTCATTTTGGTAGTTGGGAGGTGGCGCCCATTGGGGGTATTCTGAATTTTAAACAATTTCAAGGCCGCTTCCATTTTATTCGCCGCACGTTGGCTGTTAAATGCTTAGAGCGCTTATTATTTCGGCGCTATTACCAGGCCGGTCTTCACGTTATTCCAAAAAAAAATGCTCTACAACAAGTGACTGACGCGCTAAACCAGCAAGATGCCGTGGTGTTTGTGTTGGATCAGCACGCCTCGCTCGTGAACCGTGACGGCATTGCAGCGGAATTTTTTGGTAAAAAAGCTGGCACTTACCGCAGTCTGGCTAGTTGCGCTCGTTACACGGGGGTGCCGGTAGTTCCGGCGGCGAACTACCGTCTGCCGAATGGTCGTCACGTACTAGAATTCCACGAACCCATTGTTTGGCAAGAATGTGCCACCACGCAAGAATCGTTGTACGTTAATACGTGCGCTTATAACCGCGCTCTCGAGAAAATAATCTTAGCCCACCCTGAGCAATGGGTGTGGCTGCACAAGCGTTGGAAATTAGCTCCTGACGCAGTGCTGTAAGTTTGTCAGTTAAAAAGTTGCCCTTCGTACACGAAGCTAGCCGGTCCAGTAAGAAAAATGGGGCCATTGAGATCGCTCCAGTCGACAATTAAATCCCCGCCAGGGAGGCTAACGCGCACGCTGCTGGCTAGTTGATGAAACATTCGACCGGCCACCACGGCGGCTACGGCTCCACTACCACAGGCGCTGGTTTCGCCGCAACCGCGCTCGTACACGCGTAGCTTGATGTGGTGCGGGCTAATAATTTGACAAAACCCGACGTTCGTTTGCTCAGGGAAGATAGCGTGCTCACTGATTATTTTTCCTACCGAGGCAACCGGTGCGGTTAGCAGGTCCTCTGTGAGAAGAACAGCATGTGGGTTACCAATGCTAAGCACGTGCACGCGGCATGCAGTCTCATTGCTTAGTGGAATCTCATAGATTTCTTCCGGTGCCAGCGAAGGCATGCCCATATTAACGCTAACCGTATCATCAGGATTAAGTTGCAAGCTGAGTTGGGTGGTTTTAGTGGCCACGCGAATAGGGTTATTGTCAGTTAATTGATACCTTTTAATAAAGCGTGCGATACAGCGAGCACCATTGCCACATTGCCCCACTTCTTCGCCGTTGGCATTGAAAATACGGTAGAAGAAATCAACTTCCGTAGAATTTGGCGCCTCAATCACTAAGCATTGATCAAAACCGATGCCTGTGTGGCGTGCACTGAGCGCGCGAAGGGTGTTGGGCGATAAATCCACACGCTGATTGATGCCATCAATCACCATAAAGTCGTTCCCCAACGCGTGCATTTTAGTGAAGTGGAGAGGCATGGATCGGTTCTTGTGCAAGCTCAGGGTTGAGTACCGCACTTTCAGTGACTGGCTTCGTGTTTTTTTCAGGAAGGTAAAGCGCTCCTTTTTGCCCACAGCCGACGCAGAGTGTGATCAATGTCGTGATTAATAGTACAATATTATGATTTATTAGCATGATTCATCTTTGGCAAACTTGCCATTGCGTTCAATACACTTAATAATAGCGCAAGAAAAAGTGGGAGGCGAACATTTGTTAGCAATGAAAATAAAACAACCGACTCAACCAGCGCAAGCGTGTGTGATTTGGATGCATGGTTTGGGTTCCAATGCGGCAAATATGCTGGCATTGGCTGAAGAATTAGTAGTGAGGATACCCATTCGGCACGTATGCCTAGAAGCACCAATCCGGGCGGTGACGTTGTATCATCACACGCGGGTCCAAGCTTGGTACGACATCCATGGTCTTGAGACCGGAACGCGCGAAGACAGCGCTGGGGTCTTGGAATCCCAGCAGGCTATCGAACAGGTGATTGCAAGCCAACGTGATGACGGGATGGCACAGAATCGTATTTTTTTAGCCGGTTTTTCCCAAGGTGCGGGGATGGCGTTGTTCACTGGCCTACACTCCCAGCACGCGTTGGGTGGTTTGATTTGCCTGTCGGGGTATTTACCCCTGGCAGCCCAAGTCGAGGCTAAGTTAGGCCGGCATACGCCAATTTTTCTCGGTCTTGGCGTCAATGATACGGTGGTTATTCCGTCTTGGACGCAACATAGTCAGCAATGGCTACAAGCACAAGGCTATACCCAAGTGGTGTTAAAGCATTACCCGATGGAGCACTCAGTGTGTCGTGATGAATTGTATGATATTTCCACTTGGCTCAACCAGCAGCTTGGAGGCGTGCATGACTAATGTGCGGCGATCACGCGAAGTACCTTTTTCCTGTGAGCAAATGTATGCTTTAGTGGATAACGTGGAACAATACCACGAGTTTTTGCCTTATTTTGCTAAAGGGGTGGTACATTTTCGGGATGCGGATGAGGTACAAGCCACCCTAG
>DAIDLK010000093.1 GCA_027449525.1 Legionellaceae bacterium
GCGCAGTTTCACCGAGAGTGGCAGCTCGTTTAATAATTCCTCACGCAGTTCTACAAGGGTTACACCGAGCGCTTGTAATTGCGCTGCATCTCGTTTTTTTTGCGATTTACTTTTCATTTCACTCATAGTGCGCGATCATACTCTATTATTACGTGCTGATGATCGCCATGCGCCTTTTTTTTTCGCTCGTTGTGAGTCTTCTACTGCTCCTCAACTCTGAACAACTCCTCGCCCGCCAGGTTCTGCTACACACCCTGAACGGACAAACCGTGCCCTTTGAGTCACTAAAAGGCCAATGGATTTTGCTTAATTATTGGGCTAGTTGGTGTGATGCCTGTGTCAATGAAATCAGCCAGCTCAATCAATTGTATCGTGACAACCAGGGTCGTATCGCATTATTTGGTATCAATTACGAAAATTTGCCCCCCGGTGAACAACAAACATTGATTCAACAATTTAATCTAGCGTACCCAAGCCTGCGTGATGATCCGCGAGAAATGTTGCATCTGGGTGAAATTCAGGCCCTACCGGTTACTTTTATCTTCGATCACAGTGGCCAATTACGCGATACGTTATACGGTGAATTAACCACCACGCGTTTCAACACAACACTCGACAAGCTTGAAAAAAAATCACTATGACTTAGTAGGCACCGGAACCACGGTTGAAATAGCGTGAAGATAAATCATTTGAGTGATGACGTTTTTTAGTAAAATCACCTCATGATCCATCTGTTCGATAGTGCCATGCAGCTTGACCCCGTTCACTAAAAAAATCGACACACTCTGATTGCTGGCACACAACGCCTGCAGAAATTCAGTTTGTAATGAATGACCTTGCGCCATGGTTCGCTCCTTATGCTAGTTCATCTTATTATCGGTCAAGCAATAAAAAACTTAATTATTTCTTAACTGTCATCAAACCAAGATATTTCTTACAGCACAAAGCGCTGATGGTAGCATGACAAGCTCTATGAAAACCTCGATACTTTGGATCAGGAAGACAAGGATTGTCTGACAGGATGTCACCACTTTTATCCGTGGGCCTAAATAATGGGATAAGTCACCCCCGAGTTGCTACATGCTCAAACGCGATATTTCAACCAGCAATATTCTAGTTGCATCAGCCGGCGGCATGATTGGCTCGGGCTGGTTATTTAGTCCGTTTATTAGCGCACAAATGGCTGGAAGTAATTCGCTCATTAGTTGGGTGATTGCCGCCCTTTTTATGCTATTGATTGCTTTACCACTTTGTGAACTAGGCACCATGTTTCCTGTTTCCGGCGGTATGGCTAACTACCCAACTTATACGCACGGCAAAACAGTTGGCTTTCTGTTTGCTTGGACGGCTTGGTTGTCTTACGTCGTCATGACGCCCATCGAAATCCAAGCCATTTTACAATACGCCAGCCATTTTTTTCCGCAACTGGTGAACGAGCAGACTAGCTCGCTCAACTTATCGGGTACCGGCTATGTTGCCGCGATTTGCTTGATGATCTTGGTGGTAATGTTAAATTCTTTTGGCATAAAATTGCTAGCTGAATGCAACAAATATGCAAGTTTAATCAAATTTCTTCTACCCAGCATTGCCATTGTTAGCCTGTTACAACGATCCCCGTCGTTGCATAACATAGCCATCAGCTTATCGACAAAACAAGACTGGGTCGACATCTTCAGCGCGCTGTCGGCAGGTGGGGTTGCCTTTGCGTTTACGGGTTTTCAAAACGGACTCATACTGGCGGGTGAGGTAAAAAATCCTCAGCGAAACCTACCCATCGCATTACTCGGCGCGGTGGTAATTGGATTTGTGTTGTACTTTATGCTGCAATTTAGTTTTCTTGCCGCCGTACCAGAGCACTATCTGCAGCAGGGCTGGCATGCGCTGCACTACCCTGGTGACGCCGGTCCGTTGGTAGGGTTACTGTTACTCTTAGGCTTAACGACCGTTGCAACACTCCTCTTATTTGATGCAGCTTTTTCACCGTTTGGCACCACGCTCGTGTACACCGCGGCCACCTCACGTATTCTGTATGGCATGGCCGTGAATCAGCATTTACCAGCTATTTTTTTACGCGTTAATCGCTACAATATTCCGTATCTAACGTTGTATGCCAATTTTTTTGTCGGCATCTGCTCTTTTTTGCCTTTTCCTGGCTGGCAAAAATTGGTGGCTTTTTTATCCTCAGCGAGTATTTTATCGTATTGTATTGGGCCTATTTGCTTGCTTGCTTTGCGTCAAATGCAACCGCAACACCAGCGCCCATTTAAATTACCTTGCTGCACTTTTATTGCTCATGGCGCGTTTACTGTTTGTAACCTGATGCTCTATTGGTGTGGTTTTACCATTTTATGGAAGCTCGATTGCGCACTAGCTATTGGGTTAGGTTTGTACCTAATCAATAGCCGTCAAGGGTGGGCTGATTTTGACCGATCGCTGGTTTGGTTTATTTTTTACATGAGTTCGTTGTTGTTCATCTCTTACTTAGGACCCTTTGGCGGAATCGCTTTAATAACCTTTCCTTGGGATCTCGCACTCTTGTTACCTTATAGCGTGTTACTGCTAGTACTGTCACAAAACTTATCAGCAAACGTGCCCGCCGAAGGATAAACACTGTCCAAAAAAGCCCGTTCACACTCAGTTGAAGTAACAAACGCCGCAATCATCTGTTGCTGTTGATTCGGCTGCAACAGTGCCATTTCTTCTGCCACTTGAGTTAAGCTCGCGGTATGCTGCAAAAAGGACGGGCTAGCATACGAGGCTATCCAGGCTCGATAAGGATTGTCCGCTTGTACGACAGGCGACATCAACGCACCTAGTTCACGGTAGAGGACAAAACAAGGTAGGACACTGGCTATCGCAACGGCCGGATCGTGCTGCGCACACTGGTGCAGATGCTGCACGTACTGTTGAACGACTGGATTTGGGCTTGGTAGAGCAAACAAACCTAATGCATGGGTTGTGGAGGGTACGTATTTTTCTAACAAATCACGCTCGCTGCGCACTATTTTGCTCGCAAGCCCAGCCACCACTGTTTGATGCTCGATTGGATTGATGCCCAACGCCGCCATCTGTAAGGCGCGCGATAAGCCTTGTAAATACAATTTATCTGACACGACAAAACGCAAAAAAACCGCGTGCGGCAGCGTTCCAGCAGCAAGTTGGACATTAAATGGGTGGCGCAAAAGACGCTGCCAAACACTTAAGGGAACCGCCGTACGCATACGGGTTAACAACGGTCCATAGACAATATTCATTCTCCCTCCGCAGGCATAACCCAGTGCAGGTTCTAAGGGTATTTCTCAGCGTTGAGGCAATGAAACGCAACGCACCCCTGATGATAGGCATTAATTCTAGTCAAGCACCCACCAGCCGTCAATCAAAAGAACCATGTTTAGCAAACAACATTGACGATTTGTGCTCTGTATGAGAAAATAACGGACAATAAACTTTGAGGAATAGCAATCGTGCCTATTGATGAAGAACAATTAAATTTACTTAGAGCGAATGATCCCTCGCTCTTATCGCTCAATTTATCCGGCGAAGGCATCGATGATGATGACATAGCGGTTTTATGTGAGGCACTCAGACCAAACACTCGTTTAGTAGAGCTCGACTTATCCGAAAATGACGAATTCAGCTTACAAAGCTTGAGTCAACTAGTGCTTGTACTGAATCAAAAGCCTTGTTTGACCAAACTCAATTTGGCTAATTGTCAGCTCGGTGATGCTGTCGGAGCGATTATAAATCAATTAATTCACGTGAAATCAGTTGATTTAAGTGTAAACGACCTGACCGATGCTGGTGTTTCGGCTCTGCAGGCAACAACGCTTACCTCGCTGAATTTAGATTGCAATGAGATTGGCGATGACGGCGCAGTCATATTAGCACAAGAAAATAGCCTAACTCACCTAAATTTGTCGAATAACAATTTAACCGATAACGGAGTTACAGCGCTTGCACGAAAAACTAAACTCAAAAAGCTCGAGTTAACGGATGGGACTGATCTACCTTTCGACTTGCGTATTTCAGATCGTGCCGCGATTCAGCTAGCCAACGCAACCAATTTAGCTCACCTTGATTTATCAGCACAAAATATCAGTGATGACAGCGCTGAAGCTTTCTTATACATGAGGCATCTGCTTACTTTGAATTTATGTGCCAACAACATAGCACCTGCTGGCGCAGCGGTCTTAGCAAGTAGTCCTTCTTTGTTAATATTAAATTTACAGAGTACACGTGTCGGACGCCTAGCATGCGATCGGTTTTTAGATAACAAACGATTACTGAGGCTAAATCTCCGAAACTGCCATTTGAGTCACGAACAAACCACCCAAATCGCCCATCGCATTCAAACGAATCGCCGTAATTACATCAAAACGTTGTTCACTGCCGCGGTGTTCCTATTCAATCGGTTCGAAGAACAGCATATTGCACGTTTAGTTTTAGCTTACTTGCCAGAAGATGACGATGGTATACTCGGGATCAACCTCTTGGCAGAACGTGTTGTTACACGAACGAAAGCTAACCTACCCGTTTGTTTTTTTAGTCATCGCATTCCTTCTGTGGCCGTAAGGCCAGAAACTTCTCACAATCAATTTCCGGGAAAAAATCAACATGCCTATTCATGAAGAAATTTTAAATCAACTGAGGGCGAATGCTCCCTACCTTGTATCATTAAATTTAGAAGCTAGTTATATACCCAACGCGAATCAATTTTAGGAATTATTTAGCTACAAACTCCGCTACCTACGTCCCGTGCTTTATGCACGG
>DAIDLK010000094.1 GCA_027449525.1 Legionellaceae bacterium
CAAGGCGATAGCCGACTGGGATGACATTAAGGCATCAATGGCTGCATCCTCAACCCCAATGCCACCGGTATCCACTACCATAAAGGACTTGCCCTCGAAGTGCACTTTGCCGTATTGCCTATCACGGGTAAGGCCAGGAAAATCAGCCACCAGCGCCGCTTGAGTACGCGTTAATCGATTAAACAGCGTTGATTTACCCACATTAGGGCGGCCAACGAGGGCAATCACCGGAAGCGGAGTCAGCATCTTATTTTCCTTGTGTAAAACAATAGAGCTGACCGTTATTGGTGAGCACATAGATGCGTTGATTCGACACTAATGGCTCACTTTCAATCGAACCTTGCAGCATGACGCGCCCGAGTACACCGCCTTGGTGACTATTAAGCACGTGTAACCACCCGCTTTCATCACCCACCAAAACCCACGATCCAATAATAACAGGACCAGTGACGTGACGCGCGAGTAACTTTGGTTGCTTCCAACGGACCTGACCACTGGCTCGATTAAATGATCGCAGCGTATCATCATCATCGGTCATGTAAATGCTGTGCGCGTCAAGCGCGATATTTTTATACGTTGAAGCAGGCTTGCTCCAGATTAATTCGCCATCGTGCGCATTCAGTGCGCTCAAATAGCCCTGATAACTAGCAATATAAATCACCCCATGATCGCCCACCGGATCGGCATCAATATCCACTAGACGTTCAACATCACTGGCACCACTCGCGTAAGCAATTCCACGTTGCCATACCACTCGACCAGAATGTAACTCAACGGCATCCAATTTTCCGTCTGAAAAACCGACTAATAGCAAACCATCCTCATAGTAAGGAGAGGAGCTGGCCTTTAAAATGAGGTGCGGCGAACCATGATCAACATCCCAACGCTTTTTGCCTGATCGGGCATCAAAAGCCAGTAAATGGCCATCGACAGTTTTCGCAATGAGCAGATCATCAATCAGGAGAGGACTCGCCAGCACCTCGCTCGAGACACGTCCTTCCCAAAGCATACGGCCTGATTTTTCTTTTAAAACAATGATACCCGCATTGTGTGTGCTTAAGGCAATTAAGCCCGCATGAACCACAGGACCACTCACCAAACGCTCAGGCAGCTGCTTAGTCCATAACAAGGCACCGGTGCTGGCATTCACCGCCATTAATCGACCACTGGCATCAGCCACGTACAACACCTGACCATGCAGCGCTGGTTTTAGTTTAAAATTGGGGCCTAAGCGCTTGGTTCCTGGCACCCTACCTAATGATACGGACCATTGTTCGATAAGCCGCACCTTGTTGCGAACCACCGGTAATGGTGTGGGCAGTGGCGTGTTATCACTACCCAATAAATAATCATCCAATTGAGCACACCCGGGCACTACGAATGCTATGACTACTAACCACCAAATTTTATAGCCTGACACGGTTGGGTCCCCTTTAAATAGCCAGCTCAAGGGCTGCTAGTTTTGTTTCAAGCAAGGAATTAACGATGCCACGCTCTTGCGCTACACGCTGTGCTTTTTGATAGGCCCGTTGAGCGGTGCGAGAGCGACCTAATGCGGTATAGATATCCCCTTGCAGCTCATACGCTTTAGCTAAATCGATGTAATGCGCATTAGGGCCGGCTAACAATTGATGCATCTGCTGCGAAGCTTCTTGGTATTTCTTTTCGAACACCAAAATACGCGTTAAACGCATTGCCGCCAACGCTTTTAATGCTGGCGTATGACCGGCAGTACTTACGAGACGTAATTCATCACTCGCTTTAGTCCAATCAGAGCGTGCTACATAGTAGCGTGCTAGGGTTAAATGCGCGACATCACGGTAAACACCGCTTGCGTGCTCCACAGATAACTGTTTTGCGTAGGCACGTACCGCTTGATCATCTTGGTTAGTTACTGCAGTCATTAAACGCGAATAAGCTATTGAAGTGCGCTCATTTACCCAGGCCTGATGAACAGACCAGTAAGATGCTGCCAATCCAATCGATAGCAGCAATAACAACCCAGAAACCACTAAGCGCTGGTGGCGCTTAAACCAACTCAAAATTGCCGCTAGCTGTTCTTCTTCCGTCAAATAAATTGACATCTTAATCTCCTAAATACTTTACTATGGCCTCACGTACAGTGGATAATGCAACCTGAACTTGTGCGCTATCCTGCCGTAATGGTTTGATACTAAGCATCCCATCGCACACCTCGTCCTCGTTCCAAATTAACGCTAGATAGGCACCGCTTTGGTCGGCTTTTTTAAATTGAGACTTTAGCTGACCACCGGCTGTGTGCAATAGAATTTGCCAAGTAGGTTCTTGAGTGCGTAAGTTCTCCACCCAATGCATGGCGGCAATCAATTGTTCAGCTTGCGGAACTATCACGTAGAGGTGCGGGGCAGATGGACTTGATAAGGTACTTTCAACCTGCTCCGTTAACAACAAAACTCGCTCTACACCAATGCCAAACCCTACAGCAGAAGTTGCTTTGCCTCCCAACTGCTCTACCAAACCATCATAGCGCCCCCCTGCGGCTATCGTTGCCTGACTGCCTAATTGATCAGTGACCCACTCAAACACGGTGTGTTGGTAATAATCCAGCCCGCGCACAAGATGTCGATTGATTTCATAAGCAATACCCAACGCATCTAAACCCGCACACAAGGCGCTAAAATGGCGAGTACTTTCCTCGCCTAAGCTATTCATCAATGTGGGTGCGGTGCGAATTAATTCGGCTAAAGCAGGATTTTTACTGTCAAGAATACGCAACGGGTTTTTCTCCAGCCGCTGTTGACACTCCTCATCTAAAAACGCTTGATGTTGTTGAAAATAAGCTTTTAAAAGCTGGCGATACTGCTGACGTTCGGCCGGCTTACCCAGCGTATTTATTTGCAATACAACATGCCGTTCAACACCTAAGGCATGCCATAATCGTTGCCCCAACGCAATTAATTCCAGCTCGATACCAACACCAGCAATACCAAATGTTTCAACGCCCAACTGATGAAATTGACGGTAACGGCCTTTTTGAGGTTTTTCATGGCGAAACACGGGACCATAATACCAGAGTTTTTGTTGCTGGTTGTGCAGCAGGCCGTGTTGCAGACACGCTCGAACACAACCCGCGGTACCTTCAGGTCTAAGGGTTAGACTATCGCCGTTACGGTCAATGAAGGTGTACATTTCTTTTTCAACGATATCGGTAATTTCACCGATTGAACGCTTGAATAACGCCGTACTCTCTAAAACAGGGGTACGAATTTCTTGGTAACCATAAGCAATCAAGTGATCAGCCAGTAATTGCTCTAAAAGACGCCAGCGGGTCGTAACCGAGGGTAATCGATCATTCATGCCCCGGATAGCTTGTAAACGTTCACTCACTCGAGCTATCCAAAGGAACCATTAATTGTGAAAGCATGGTAGAACTATCGGTTGAAATAACTTTAGCCTCGCTTGATGAAACACTTGCCTTCGCGGGCTGATTGGGCGCTGGAAAGACTACCTCGTTTTCATTGGTGTTGTGCCACCAAATAATTACGGCCATCAACACGGCAACCGCAAAAGAGGCCGTGATCCAACGCAAGGTATGCTCTGCTTTATGGGTTTGCCGAGCACTTTGCCACAACAATGGCTCGGATTTACCTTCATGGACATACTGTTGATTAAACAGAGCAATGTAGCTTTCTGGATCAACATCTAATAATTTGGCATACGCACGTAAATAGCCCTTAATAAATACCGGCTCAGGCATTTTTGAATAATGATCAGCTTCAAGCAATTCAATTAACTGCACGCGTAAATTTAATTTTTCTGCAACATAATCTGCACGATAGCCGCGGTGCGAACGAATTAGCGCAAGCTGTGCGCCCGGCCCATCCTTTAACGACTCACCGTTCAAATCCATTGTCATGGTTTCACTCATTGTTTACTCCAGTGGGAACACATTGGTTATTATAACGATCAAATCGAACAGCTGCCAAGGTCAGTCCATGACGGCAATTTGCGGCATGAAATGCAACCGTTGCCACTTAGCGGCACGGCGCGTTTTATCGATCACTGTTCCAGCCAATTGCCCGCAGGCGGCATCGATGTCATCGCCACGTGTCTTACGGGTTATTGTATTAATACCTTTTGTCACCAAAAAATCGCGAAACGCATCGATTGCTTTGCGCGATGAACGCTCGTAATGGGTGTAAGGAAAAGGGTTAAACGGAATGAGGTTGACTTTGGCCGGGATACCCTCCAACCATTTCACTAGTTGCGCGGCATGCTCCGGTTGATCGTTGACTCCCTTTAGCATGACATACTCAAAAGTAACGTAGCGCTTTGCTTCTCCCCGAAAATAATCAATACACACCGCTTTTAATTCAGCTAAGGGGTACTTGCGGTTGATCGGCACTAATTCATTACGCAGCGCATCATTGGGAGCATGTAAAGAAACCGCTAACGATACCGGGCTTTGTTCGCGTAAACGAAGCATTTCAGGAAGGATACCCGAGGTGCTCAGGGTAACGCGGCGTTTTGATAAGCCGTAACCATAATCATCCAACATAATGTCCATAGCCGCCACAACGGGCTCAAAATTTAATAACGGTTCACCCATACCCATCATAACGACATTTGTAATGTGTCGGTCATGAGCCCCCCGTTGAGTCGATAGTGCCCGCACGGCAAACCAAACTTGACCGATAATCTCAGCTGTCGTTAAGTTACGATTAAAGCCCTGTTTACCCGTTGAACAAAAGCTGCAGTTCAATGCACAACCTACTTGAGAG
>DAIDLK010000095.1 GCA_027449525.1 Legionellaceae bacterium
AGTTGTACAATCAGCTTATTTGCGATTGATGAGGCGCACTGCATTTCGCAGTGGGGTCATGATTTTCGTCCTGAGTACGCCAGCTTAGGCCAGCTAAAGCAGCGCTTTCCCATGGTACCACTGATTGCGTTAACCGCAACGGCTGACGTGCAAACGCAAAAAGACATGGTAAGTTTATTAAATTATCAGCCAAAACACTACATTGCCTCGTTTAATCGCCCCAATATTCATTATCGCGTGGTACTGAAATCGCAACCACTCAAACAGTTGCATGATTTCCTGAAACTGAAACCGCAACAAGCTGGGATTATCTATTGTACCTCACGGGCCAGTGTGGAGCGTTTGAGTGATAAATTACAACAATTGGGTCTGCGCGCACGCGCATACCATGCGGGGATGAGTTTTACGGAGCGTCGTGAGGTGCAGGAGCACTTTCGCTATGATCGCATTGATCTCGTGGTGGCCACGGTGGCATTTGGCATGGGAATCGATAAGCCCAATGTGCGGTTTGTCGTGCATTACGATTTACCCAAAAGTATCGAAGGGTATTACCAAGAAACCGGTCGCGCAGGGCGTGATGGGTTGCCGGCCGAGGCGTTATTACTCTATGACCCGGCTGATAGCGCACGTTTACGCAGTTTTGTGCAAGCAATTCCATCGCTGACTCAACAGCGTATCGAACAGTACAAATTGAATCATATGGTGGCTTTTGCGGAAGCAACGCACTGTCGGCGCCAAATTTTACTTCGTTATTTTAATGAACCCTTAGCGGCTGCTTGTGGCGGCTGTGATGTCTGCGATAATCCTCCCGAATTAGTGGATGTAACGGTTGACGCGCAGAAATTCTTATCGTGTATTTATCGTTTACGGCAACGTTACGGTATGTTAACGGTAATTGAGGTGTTGCGCGGCAGTCTATCCGAGAAACTACAAAAAGCCGGCCTTCACCGCGTGAGTACGTTTGGCATTGGGCACGACAAATCGCTATCGTATTGGCGTCAGCTTGCATGGCAATTAGTACATCGGGATTATTGCCGACAAGATCCAGATCAGTTTAACGTGATGGTATTAACGCAATCGGCGGGTCCTGTGTTGCGCGGGGAGGAGCGTGTTTGTGTTAGCCTCTTATCGAAGACCGTGGCGCCTGCTAATGCCAAAAAACTGGATAAAAATGGTTTGGTTGGTGAACCTGTCTATGAGGCGCTGCGTGCGCTGCGTCGTCGGCTCGCAGAGGAAGACAATAAGCCGCCTTTTATGGTGTTCAGTGACGCCACCTTGCGCGAACTAGTACGTATTCAACCGACAACAACGCAGGGTTTACTAAGGGTATCCGGCATTGGTCAGCACAAATTACAACATTATGGCGAGGCAATTTTAACAGTCTTGCAACAACAGCACGAGTGACTTCAAGTTAAGTGTGTTTTACGTTACACTACGCGTTTTGTGCAGGCGTCTTGTTTTAGAGTAGTTATGACCGATTTTTATCAAGATTATACCAAGCGCTGTACTTTTGCGATTATCTCGCATCCGGATGCGGGCAAAACCACGGTCACGGAAAAATTATTGTTGTTTGGCGGGGCCATCCAACTAGCCGGTACGGTCAAGGGACGTAAGGCAACTCGGCACGCTACGTCTGACTGGATGGAGATGGAAAAAGAACGTGGTATTTCAGTCACTACCTCGGTCATGCAATTTATCCATGCGAACCACGTAATTAATTTGCTTGATACGCCAGGGCATGAAGATTTCTCTGAAGATACTTATCGTACACTCACGGCGGTGGATTCCGCATTGATGGTAATTGATGTCGCCAAAGGAGTGGAAGAGCGCACGCAGAAATTAATGGAAATCTGTCGTTTACGGTCCACGCCGATCATGACTTTCATTAATAAGTTGGATCGCGAAGGCCGTGAACCGATTGAACTATTAGATGAAATTGAAACCTTGTTAAACATTCGTTGCGCGCCTGTCACCTGGCCGGTGGGCATGGGGCAACGTTTTCGCGGTATTTATCATTTGCGTCTGGACAGGGTATTTTTATACCAATCTGGCAAAAACGCACAAAAACAACAAGCCTTGGTGATAGATGGCTTGGATAATCCGTTACTCGATGCGCAACTGGGTGATCTGGCGGCAGAATTACGTGCTGAGTTAGCGTTAGTCAAAGGGGCTTCGAATGCGTTTGATCTTGATGAGTACCTTGCCGGTCGTTTAACCCCGGTTTATTTTGGTTCAGCGATTAATAATTTTGGTATTAAAGAATTATTAGATGATTTTGCCGTTTATGCGCCAAGCCCTCTCCCACGGCAAGCCGAGCAGCGTTTAGTGGAGCCTGGTGAAAGCACGTTTAGTGGTTTTGTGTTCAAAATTCAGGCTAATATGGATCCCAAACACCGCGATCGGATTGCTTTTTTGCGTGTGTGCTCAGGTCAATTTCATAAAGGCATGAAATTGACCCATTTACGACTGAATAAAGACATACAAATTTCCACCGCGCTGACGTTTATGGCCGGTGATCGGTTGCACGCTGATACAGCATTAGCCGGTGATATTATTGGTTTGCATAACCACGGGACCATTCGCATTGGCGATACTTTTACTGAAGGTGAATCCCTTAAATTCACTGGAATTCCTAATTTTGCTCCGGAATTATTCAAGTCAGTGCGTTTAAACGACCCGCTTAAAAGCAAAGCGTTATTTAAAGGCTTAGTTGAGTTATCCGAAGAGGGCGCGACGCAATTGTTTCGCCCTCTCAACAGTAACCAACTGATTTTAGGTGCGGTGGGTGTATTGCAATTTGATGTGGTGGCGCATCGCTTAAAACATGAATACAATGTCGATTGCATGTATGAACCAGTTAATATCAGTTGCGCGCGCTGGGTGTATTGCGCGGACGAAAAAGCGCTGCAAGAATTCCGTACCAAAGCGTACGATCAGCTCGCGTTAGATGGTAGTGAGGCGTTAATCTATTTAGCCCCCACGAAAATTAATTTAGCCCTCGCTGAAGAACGTTACCCGACTATCCAGTTTTCTGCCACGCGTGAGCACTAGTTTTTTTATTAAGACCTATGGTTTAATTAGTTTATCGCTTAAATTTTATAAGGATTGTTTGTGGCTTTTGTCGTAACCGAGCAGTGCATTAAATGTAAATACACCGACTGCGTTGAAGTCTGCCCTGTGGATTGTTTTTATGAAGGGCCTAATTTTTTGGTGATTCATCCTGACGAATGCATTGATTGTGCGTTGTGTGAGCCTGAGTGCCCGGTCAATGCCATTGTATCCCAAGATGATTTGACCGACGAGAACCAATCGTTTTTAGCCCTCAATGCCGAGCGTGCCACAGTGTGGCCGAATATTACGGCAAAAAAGGAGTCGTTTGTTGATTCTAAACAGTGGGAGCATGTGGAGGGAAAATTACAATACCTCGAAAAAGAATGGCCTAAAGTTTAATCAGCCATGAACCTACTTGCCATTGATACCTCAACAGCACAGGCTAGCATCGCATTGAACCTTAACGGTCTGTTGTATCAGCAACAAGTCGATGCCGTTGATGAGCATGCGCGAGGTATTTTAGGGTTAATTCGTGACTTGTTAATCGAGGCTAAGTCCTCAATTAAGCAGCTTGATGGTATAGTGTTTGGCCGTGGACCGGGTAGTTTTACTGGTTTGCGTATCGCGTGTAGCGTTGCAAAAGGGCTTGCTTACGCTCATAATTTACCGCTGTACCCAGTCAGTGGATTGGCGGCAATTGCTTATCATGTGCGCCAATCACAATCTTTGCCGGTCTTAGCGGCACTCGATGCCCGTATGCAGCAAGTATATTGGGGATTCTTTGCTGATGACACCTTTAGTGCGATTGAGTCAGTCTCTAATGCGCTAGATATCGTCATACCAAATGATGAGCCATTGATTTTGGCTGGGGTGGGGTGGGAGAGTTATGTACCGGAGATGCCGCAATCGCTACGAAAGCGCCTATTAAAAACGTTGGTGCAATACCCAACTGCAAGTGATCTAATTGCTTTGGTGACAAGTATTGCCATCACACCTACCACAGCTGCCGAAGCACAACCAGTTTATATTCGTCATCATGTCACGCAAGGGGCCGTCCTAAATGGATAAAAAATTAATCAGCCTATTAGTCTGTCCCATCTGTAAAGGGTGCCTTGTCCACCAGCATGCTGAGTTAATCTGCCGCTTTGACCGGTTAGCGTATCCTATTCGCGATGGCATCCCAGTCATGCTAGCAGACGAAGCGCGGCACTTAAGTTTAGAAGAAAAAGATCACTTATAAAGAGCGTCGCAAGCCTTTTAGATACTCTTGATGTTGCTTTTCAACCACGGCTTTGATGGCTTCATGTCGTGAATTCTCGCTTTGGTTGCCTCAATGATGCACGAGGTTTCGCTTTCCTCTTGGATGGAGTAGTCATCAGGTTGGTCGGAGTGTTCAAAAAAAGCTTGATAAGCTTGTACATCCGCTTTGGAAAAGAGTGCTCTCATCTGATTGCTATATAAGTCAAATGGTTGATTGCGTTCTAGTTCTGGTCGATGAGCAGGCACATTATCTGGAGCATGATTAAATTTGTAAACTAGATTTCGCAAGGCTTTTATCCCGTAGTAGCTTACGGTCACAGCTGATAAACTGCTAAGCACAACAACCGCAACCATTGGTGCGAATGGAATCGAAACGGCCGTCACAA
>DAIDLK010000096.1 GCA_027449525.1 Legionellaceae bacterium
ATAGGACAAATACAATCGTTTCGACGCATCCAGAAGCGTTATTTGCCTTAGTTCCACTAAATTTAAAATGCTTTTGCGTTGTAGCTCTTTCTTGCTCATAATTAGTAAGTCCCTCATTTTCGTTGCTCCCTTTTTTGTTATCGCTAACTTAAAGAGTAGCCCACGTTCATGGGGGACATTTTTATTGTGGATTTAAGGGGACATTATCAATTTGGTGCGACAGCATTTTATTGCTGAGTTTTATTGCTGAGTGGAAAAGCCATTAAGGCGTGATGAATGGATTGGTAGAGTTCGTTTAACCAACGTGGCTGAGCGATCGGGTTAGTGGCTGGCTTGGCGCGCCGTAAGTCGTTTGGGGCAATGATTATGCGAACATGCTCTAAACCCACTTGATGCGTTAGATAAAACAATTGTTCAATGGCCTTATTACCCACAGCCAAGCAACCAACTGACATGTCTTTGCCATGAATAAAGATATCACCACCTAATTTTGAGCGGCCATCAAGGCTAGCATGTTGTCGATCAAATTGATTCGGATAATTTAGCATCATGGATAAATGCATGGCACTGAAAGGATTAAACGAGGTGAGACGATAGATTCCTTCGGGTATTTGTCGGTCATGTTCTTTTAATTTGGGCCCCAAGTGACCGCTTGACGCCGTTAAAGGGTAAGTGTGGACGTATTTCCAGTGACTGTCCGCCTGGCGTGCCCACAGCTGAACTTTACGTTCTTTTTTAAACGCTAGTAAGGCGACCTCATGCGGTGGGTAGGGTGCCTGCGCTTGCTTGAAGAAGTCCACTAGCTCTGCCTCGGTCGTTGCCCGATAACGCGAAATAACTTGTTCAATGCCTTGTTGTACATCTAGCTTGTGCGCCATACTATAGGCTGAGCTGACTAGTAGACTGAGGCAAAGGTGCAGGAATAGACGCATGGGCTGGTATCCAAGCTAAATACAATTTATTTATCAAATTATAGATTAATTCACGGAGATGATGAACAGGAGTGATGGAATGATCAGTAAAACGTTCGTGGTGCGACGCGTTGCGGTATTGGGTGCCGGGGTTATGGGAGCACAAATTGCGGCACACATGCTCAATGCAGGGTTAGAAACTTATTTATTCGATTTATCCAGTGAGGGTCCTCATCGCAATGCGTTAGCGGACAAAGCCATCTTTGCGCTGACCAAGCAAATGCCTGCACCCTTAGCCACTGCAGATAGCGCTCAGCTTCTTAAAGCGCGCAATTACGACGATCACCTCGCTGAATTAGCCGAGTGTGATCTTATCATCGAAGCAATTGCTGAGCGATTGGACTGGAAGGAAGCCCTCTATCAACGCATTACCCCTTTTATAGCCCCGCACACGGTCTTAGTGAGCAACACCTCTGGTTTAAGTATTAAGCAACTTGCCGCCGCATTGCCAAATACGCTGCAGCAGCGTTTTTGTGGGGTGCATTTTTTTAATCCACCTCGGTTTATGCACTTAGTGGAACTGATTGCCAGTGACAAGACGGATGCTAATTTATTGGATAGTCTTGAGACTTGGTTGACGAGTCGGCTGGGTAAGGGGGTTGTTAGGGCTTATGACACACCCAATTTTATTGCTAATCGGATTGGTGTGTTTTCGCTATTGGTAACCCTGCATTACGCCGAACAGTATCAGCTTTCCCCTGATGAAGTGGACGCGCTGACTGGTACGGCGCTTGGTCGCCCAAAATCGGCAACGTATCGGACCATCGATGTGGTGGGGATTGATACGTTGCAGCACGTGGTCAGTACCATGCGCGAGCAGTTGCCAGACGATCCATGGCACGCATTCTTTCAGCTGCCAGAGTGGCTTTTGCAGCGAATTGAACTGGGCCATTTAGGGCAAAAATCCGAGTGCGGCATTTACCGCAAGCAAGACCATTCCATTGAAGTGTATGATACTAAGACACAGACGTACCGTTCCGTGCGCGATGAGATACACCCAGAAATCAAGGCCATCCTAACAATTAAAAATCCGCCAGAGCAGCTGCAAGCATTATTAGGCTCAAACCTTCCGCAAGCACAAATGTTACTAGCATGTTACGTTGAATTATTTCATTACTGCGCTGTACACGCTCATGCAATTGCAGATAATGTGCGGGATGTAGATGATGCCATGCGTTGGGGATTTGGTTGGAAGCACGGACCGTTTGCTACCTGGCAGACATTTGGCTTAGCAGACATTCGAGCATTGATTGCTCGCCGCATGACGAAACAGTCGAGCTTAACTCAAGCCGCTTTGCCAATTTGGCTCGATGAAGTAAGCGCATTTTATCGTGAAGAAAATGGATTTTCCCCCTGCGCAGGAACCTATCAAGCGAAGCGGCAATTACCGGTTTACGCGCGCCAAGCGCGGATTAACGCCTCCAACCCTGTTTTGTTTGAAAATGAAGCAATTAGTGTCGTGGTGGTGGATGATGATATTGCCGCAGTGAGCTTTAAAAGCAAAGCCAATACCATTGGGCAAGCGGTGTTAGATGGGTTGGAGCGCGCCCTTGATGTTGCCGAGCAGCAGTGTTCTGGGTTTATTGTTTATCAGCATGACGCCGCTCAGTTTAGCTTAGGCGCTGATCTACGGGAAGTCAGTGCAATGATTGTTGCTGAGCGAACGGATGCATTGGATGGCTTATTACAGGCCTTTCAACGCGTCGCGTTGCGTTTGAAATATAGTAATCTCCCGGTGATTGCGGCCTTACGTGGCCGTGCGTTGGGTGGAGGATGTGAGTTAATGATGCAGTGCGATGCCGTCGTAGCCGCTTTTGAGTCCTACCCTGGTTTAGTTGAGGCAGGGGTTGGTTTGATTCCAGCCGGGGGAGGATGTAAAGAATTTGCCTTGCGAGCTGCCACGGGCGTCACTGACAACACAAGGATGCAGCTACTGAGTCATTATTTTGAACAAATTGCTAAAGCAACCGTAGCCACTAGTGCGCCGGATGCATTGCAGCGTGGGTTCTTGCGCGCAGGTGATCACTGGGTGATGCACGCGGATGAAGTGTTGACAGCAGCCATTGCTGGTATAAAGAACTTGCAGGCACTGAATTATGTACCGCCTTTACCAACCTTGTTTAGCGTCATGGGTCGGAGCGGGCATGCGTTGTTACAAGCTGGATTGGTCAATTGGTTAGAGGGTGGTTTTATTTCCGCACACGATTATTTTTTATCGAATGAATTAGCGAGGGTGTTGTGTGGCGGTGATGTGGAACAGGGGCAACGAGTCGATGAGGCATGGATTTTACGCTTGGAGCGTGAGGCATTTATCAAATTAGCGATGACGCAATTATCTCAAGCGAGAATTCGTCACGTGCTTGAAACCGGTAAACCGTTGCGTAATTAATGGCATTGAACAAGGAGCAGTTGTATGACAGATGTTTATGTGGTTGATGTGTTACGGTCTCCTGTGGGAAAAGCGCCCCGTGGCGTCTTCAGACATACCCGTCCAGATGATTTATTAGCTCAGCTGTTGCAAGCGATGCAATCGCGTCAGTCGGAACTTGATTGGCAGGCAATCGGCGATGTAGTTATTGGTTGCGCTACGCCGGAGGGGGTGCAGGGCATGAATGTGGCGCGCATCGCGACCCTCTTAAGTGGCTTACCAGATAGTGTGCCAGCCATGACACTGAATCGTTTTTGCGCTTCGGGCATTCAAAGCGTGGCGACTGCTGCGGCGGGATTGATGCAAGGTGGCTATTCGTTGGCGTTGGCTGGCGGAGTTGAGAGCATGTCCAGTTTGCCCTTAGGGGGATTAAGCTACAATGTGAATCCGCGGGTGTTTGAGGATGAGCACGTAGCTATTGCCTACGGCATGGGGATTACAGCAGAAAAAGTGGCTACGCGCTGGAAAATTAGTCGTGAACAACAAGATGAGTTTGCGTTAGCAAGTCATCAGCGTGCGGTGGCTGCAATGGAGCGGGGCGATTTCCAAGCTGAAATCCAACCGATATCAGTAGTCAAGCGCACGGTTAATTTATCCACTGGTAAGGTTGTGTGTACATCGGACACCGTGACCCAGGATGAAGGGCCGCGAGCGGATACCAGCCTTGCCGCGATTGCACGCTTAAAACCAGTGTTCGCAAAACAAGGCAGTGTGACTGCCGGAAATAGCTCACAAATTAGTGATGGTGCTGGGATTGCGTTGTTAGCGACTGAATCTGCTCTGGTGGCGTATCGTTTAAAGCCTCAAGCCCGTCTACTGAGCTACGCAGTTGCTGGGGTTCCACCAGAAATTATGGGCATTGGGCCGGTGCATGCAATACCATTAGCACTAAAGCAGGCTGGTTTAACGCTTGATCAAATTGATTGGATTGAGTTAAATGAAGCCTTTGCCGCGCAAGCGCTTGCAGTCATTGGCGAACTAGGTCTCGATAGAAGCAAAGTAAACCCATTGGGTGGTG
This sequence comes from Legionellaceae bacterium, assembly GCA_027449525.1. Taxonomy (GTDB): domain Bacteria; phylum Pseudomonadota; class Gammaproteobacteria; order Legionellales; family Legionellaceae; genus JAGVJT01. The sequence goes on from DAIDLK010000096.1 coordinate 4,418, forward strand.
CGATTGCGTTGGGTCATCCATTAGGCGCTACGGGTACGATTCGACTGGCTACTTTGTTACATGGTTTACGGCGAACTAAGGGTCGTTATGGCATTGTTACCATGTGTATCGGCACTGGTATGGGTGCGGCAGCTATTTTTGAACTACTGTAAGGAACTATCCGGCCGTTACGGCCGGATAGTAGATGATGATTACTCGTCAGTTAAACGAAAGTATTTAGTACCGAAATAGCGTTGTAGTTTTTTACGAATGGTTCCGCGACTAATGC
>DAIDLK010000097.1 GCA_027449525.1 Legionellaceae bacterium
TTATTAGGCTTATTTTGCTATCAAACGTACTGCACAGGCTATAAAAAAAATCCATGGTTTACTTTCTTGTTACTAGCAAGCCTATTCCTCATTGGGTTCGGATCACTGCGTCATCAAACCCGTCCTGCCAACCAAGCTGATCGCGCGCATATTATCATCATTGGTGTTGATTCGCTCAATCCAAACGCGATTAATCCTACGCGAACGCCTACTATGGCGCGCTTCATCGCGCAAAGTGCTTGGTTCAAAGAAACTATCAGTCCATTGGCACGCACCTACCCCGCCTGGAGCACATTATTAACGGGACTTTATCCAAACCATCATCAAGCGCGCTACAATTTACTACCACCAACGGCTGAGCTGCTGGAGCGCAGTATCGCACGCACGCTGCAACAGCAAGGCTACCATACCGTATTTGCCACAGATGATCGGCGTTTTAATAGTATTAACGAAGCGTTTGGTTTTCAGACGGTGATTGGCCCTAAGCGTGGCGTCAATGATATTTTATTAGGTGCTTTTAACGATTTTCCTTTGAGCAATCTGCTAGTTAACCATCCGATTGGTCAGCTATTATTTCCGTATAATCACATCAATCGTGCCAGTTTTGTGACGTATTATCCCGCTACATTTAACCGGGCATTAACTCAAGCTTTAGCAAAGCATCCGGTCACTCAACCTCTCTTCTTGGCCGTACATTTTGCGCTCCCACACTGGCCGTACGCCTTTGCGGCATCGAATCCGCAAGCGGTCAATGACGAATACCGTATGACGCATCGAACATCACTCTATGATCAAGCATTGCAACACGTCGATCGCCAAGTTGCCTACTTACTAAAGACCCTCGACCATCAAGGTTACCTCAATAACAGTCTGGTTATCTTACTCAGCGATCACGGCGAAACGTTATTTACCGCCCACTCTCGACCCACCCCCCTGAATAAATACCAAGGCCATCAACCCAGCGCGTTAGCAGAGTATTTCCACCAACATACCGCAACCCCGCTAACACGTAGTGCTGGACATGGTTCAGACTTATTGAGCCCGGCACAATACCATTGTCTACTGGCGGCAAAAATTTATCACCACAAGCGTTTAATTTCTGCGACACAGGTCATTAACGAACGCGTAGCGCTAATCGATTTAGCCCCAACTCTATTAGCGTTCGCTCATCTTCACCACGAAGGTCCTATGGATGGCATCTCGTTATTACCCGCCATGCTATCCGACCAGCCAAAACTCCCACAACGCCATTTTATTTTGGAAAGCGGGATGCTGCCCAATCAGTACTTATCCAAAGAAACCGCGCGACAATTAGGCCAGCAGTATTTTAAGGTTACGCAACACGGTTTATTAGAGATACGTGGCGACCAAATCGCAACACTCGATCGCCAAAAGCTGTACGGTATTGTTCAAGGTGATTGGTTACTTGCGCTTTATCCTACCCAAGCAGGCTATTTACCGGTGCTACAACAGCTCAGCACGCATGCTTGGGTTGATTCACTTCAAACGTCGTTTGCACAACATTCGCCGGCCATAGAACTCCTAGAACAGCTTAGCTTGTTTTATCATCGCGATTGGTCGCAACATTTAATCTAACGACTCAAGTGGACGTTGTTTGTAACATTTTGACGCTTTTGATCATATTATCAGCTACTTTTAGAATCTCAATCCGATAGCAATCGATCACCAAGCAGCAATGCGCAGGAGGAATATAGCCTAAATATTCAATAATTAAACCACTTAAAGTGCGCGGACCTAGCGCCGGTAATTGCCAACCCAATTCACGATTGAGTTGCCGCAAGGTAATGCTCGCGTCTAAAATCATGGCACCATCGGCTTGAAGCACCACATCTTTACTTAAGGCCGCAATATCCGTGGTAAAATCACCGACCACTTCTTCTAAGATATCTTCCATGGTGACTAAACCTTGTAAATCACCGTATTCATCAACCACAAAACAACTACGTCGTTTCATTTTTTGGAAATTGAGAATTTGTGCATTCAATGGTGTGCCCAGAGGAATGTAATAAGGTTGCTCGGCTAAACTGAGCAGCCCCGGTAAATCGAGTGGCTCACTTAACATTAAATTCAATATACTGCGCACGTGCACAACCCCCACTAACTGCTCCAACGAGCCTTTGAACAACGGTAAACGAGTATGCTGAGCGGTTTCTAATTGCTCCAGCAGTTTAGACCACGACAGCTCCAGATCAAGACCAGTTATTTCTGCTTTCGGTACCATAATATCTTCAACGCAAATCGACTCTAAATCGAGCAAACTAATCAGCATACTTTTATGCTCAAGCGGCAATAAACCACCCGACTCATGCATCACTGAACGCAACTCATCACGCGTCAGGGCTTCTTTCTGCCCACGCACTAACGAAACACCTGATAAACGTAATAAGCTATTGGCTGAATAAGCAACCAAGGCTATCAACGGCGAAAGCAGCCATTGCACGGCGATCAACGGCCCAACACACACAAACGCGACGCGTTGTGGATGAATAGCCGCCAAGGTCTTTGGCAACATTTCGGCAAAAATTAGAATCAACAAGGTCAGTAGCGTGGTCAACAACACGACCCCCATCTCACCGTAGAGGCGCTCACCAATTAACGTTGCTAGCATGGAGGCTAGGATATTGGCCAAGGTATTACCAATCAGCACAACGCTAAGCAATTTGTCTGGATGCGTCAATAATTGATTCACACGTTGTGCTTGCTTATGATTTTTTTTTACTAAATGACGCAATCGATAACGATTTAGCGACATCATGCCGATTTCTGATGCTGAGAAAAAGGCAGAGACCCCAATCAACCCAAACATCACGATAAACAGCGTCAACAACGGCATCACCACAAGCTGATCCCTTCTAAACAGTATCAAAATGAACACAACATGAGGTATCATAGCGCCATGCTCACGCTACGCATAGAGGCAAAACATGTTTAATCAATTGACTGAACGGCTAACGCAATCATTAAAACGTTTGAGCGGAGAAAGTCGCTTCACTGAAGAAAATACGCAACAAGCGCTACGTGATGTTCGGGTTTCATTATTAGAAGCGGACGTCGCCTTACCAGTTATCAAAGATTTTATTGCAGCGCTCAAACAAAAGACCTTAGGACAAGCTGTCAAAGCCCATTTAAAACCAGAACAGGCCTTACTACAAATTGTTCGTGATGAACTCATCCTGCTCATGGGTGAAAAACACGTTGCATTAAATTTATCGACCCAACCTCCCGCCGTCATTTTATTGGCCGGCTTGCAAGGGTCCGGTAAAACAACTTCTGCCGCAAAATTAGCGCGCTTCCTGACGGAGCAAGATAAGAAAAAAGTAATGCTCGTTAGTGCCGACGTTTATCGGCCAGCGGCAATTCAACAATTAGAACGCCTTTGTCATGATCTCCAGCTCACTTTTTTCCCAAGCAATGCCGACCAATTACCCATCGATATTGTCACCCAGGCATTACAACAAGCTAAAAAACAAGGCATAGAAGTCCTTATCGTTGATACCGCCGGGCGCTTACACATTGACGAAGAAATGATGAGCGAGATTCAACAAATTCATGCCGCCACACAACCCATAGAAACATTGTTTGTCGTGGATAGCATGACCGGCCAAGATGCCGCCAACACGGCACAGGCTTTTCATACCGCCCTACCGCTTACAGGGATTATCCTCACCAAAACGGACGGCGACGCACGCGGTGGAGCCGCGTTATCCATTCGACACATCACTGGCTTACCGATAAAATTTATGGGCAATGGTGAAAAAACCGATGCGCTGGAACGCTTTCATCCGGAGCGAGTGGCCTCACGCATTTTGGGTATGGGCGATATCTTAAGCCTCATCGAAGACGTTGAGCAAAAGACGAATAAAAGCACCCAAGATAAATTAACCCAAAAAATTAAAACCGGTAAAGGCTTTGATTTTAACGATTTCAAAGAGCAACTCTTGCAAATGAATCAAATGGGAGGCATTGCTGGCATGATGAATAAGTTACCCGGCATGAATCAGTTACCTCAATCCATTAACGCACAATCCACCGAGAAAACTCTTGCACGGACAGTTGCCATTATCAACTCCATGACCAAAAAAGAACGTCGCATCCCAAAGCTCATTGTCGGCTCACGCAAACGACGCATTGCCCTTGGTTCCGGTACGCAAATACAAGACGTGAATCGTTTACTCAAACAATTTGAGCAAATGCAAAAAATGATGAAGAAACTCGGCAAAGCCGGTGGCCTGCAAAATCTGATGCGCGGCATGGGTGGTATGAGTGGCCTCGGTGGCAAATTAATGAACCCGTTTTTATTCGGGAAATAATACTTCCCATTCTAAGTTAATTTTCGTACAATACACCTCATTTTTATGAAGAGGAAGATAATGGTCGTTATACGTTTATCACGTGGTGGCGCTAAAAAGCGTCCTTTTTATCACATGGTTGTTACTGATAGCCGCAGACGCCGCGATGGTAACTACATTGAGCGCATTGGATACTTCAATCCAACAGCTCGTGGTCAAGAAGTTCGCCTTCACCTTGATACAGAAAAACTAGCCCAATGGGAAAAAGTTGGCGCTCAGTTGTCTGATCGTGTGAAGTCTTTAGTTAAAGAATACAACAAAACTAAAGCTGCATAATAA
>DAIDLK010000098.1 GCA_027449525.1 Legionellaceae bacterium
TTAATCTCAGAAAAATCTTAAATTGTATCAATGATAACCAGGTGTGCTGTTGCTAGACAATATTTCAGGGCCGACTAGATAACCTCTGGAGATAGCGTGATGCCTGAGTTTTATGGCCTTTGAGACGTTTGTATTTTCTCAGTGCCCACTTAATCAATATTCGATTGAAGTGCCGCCATACACTATTAAGCTCATTTTTACAGTTACCCGATAAGCTCATCCTGGATGAATAGGAAGCACCCAGTTTTGATGTCACCAATTATCAGCTTTTCGACGCTTTAACGGTGGTTCATTTTTATTCGTCTTTCAAGTTCTCACCTTGCTGAGTTCTTTCTCTCAACTTTCCTCAACGCTCACGACCAAAGCTCTTTACTCCCGCCGCTTGAGGTGGTTTGAAACCAGAGACTGGTCTCCGATTCCGGCGGGCCTACCGCCATTTCTCTCATAGCTTCGCTATGGCACACTCCTAAAAGTGCTGTAAATTCTAGATGACTCAATTACTAATGAGCCTTTCTGAATTTACAGCAGTTACGGACTTAACCCGATTTGAGAACAAGAAGTTATTGATTTTTATTTAAAAAAATCAACTAGTTACGCATCATTACGGCTACTTGCGAAACCTTACTAAATCTATATATGGTGCCCAGGGCCGGAATCGAACCGGCATGGTGTTACCACCGAGGGATTTTAAGTCCCTTGCGTCTACCTGTTTCGCCACCTGGGCATGCGTGGAGGCTGAGGCCGGAATCGAACCGGCGTACGCGGCTTTGCAGGCCGCTGCATGACCACTCTGCCACACAGCCTTGATAAAAAAAAAAGCGACTAGTCGGTCGCTTTCATCTGGAGCGGGAAACGAGGCTCGAACTCGCGACCCCAACCTTGGCAAGGTTGTGCTCTACCACTGAGCTATTCCCGCCTTAACAACGCTTGGAATTCTACCGCAATTAACCCTTCTGTCAACCATTCAGGTCGATTTTTTTTGATAATTCACGCCAGCTGATTGAAAAATAGATTCCCATTGACCATAGCGTTAACAGCGCAGCGACGTAAAGCAAAACGACTCCCAACAGCGATAACCAGAACGAACCGGGCGCAAACGCTAACAACAACACGATAGCAATCATTTGCAGCGCTGTTTTGACTTTAGCGACATAATTGACGGCCAAACTAGCCCGACGACCCAGCTCAGCCATCCACTCGCGCAGGGCTGAAATAATAATTTCGCGCCCGACAATAATGATGGCGGGTAAGGTAATCAAATGAAGGCTTTTTTCACCCACCAAAATTAATAGACTACTCGCGACTAAGAGTTTATCCGCAACGGGATCCAAAAAAGCACCTAACATCGACATTTGTTGCCATTTACGCGCTAAATAACCATCCAGCCAATCGGTTAGACTGGCCACCGCAAAAATTGCTCCGGCGGCACGATGTGCCCATGGTAAAGGTAAGTAGTACACCAAAATAAAAACCGGGATCAATATTAACCGCACCAGAGTTAATGCATTCGGCAAATTCACAAGTGGAAACACAGTCTACCCCTTGCCTTCGTTTAATAATCAGGTAGCGCCAAAAACTGACCAATCTTTCGATAGTCGTCTACCACATCGAGCGCACCGGCAATCAGTAAATCATCCACTGATTGGTGATAAAAATCAACTCCAATTGAAGAAACCCCTGCACGCACGGCCATTTCCATGTCAGCAATAGAGTCACCAATCATCAGGGTTTTTGCGGGCGAAACGACACAATGCGACATAATTTCTTCTAGCATTTGCGGGCAAGGTTTTGCCGGCACCTGGCCCGCTGAACGCGTTATCATAAAAAATTCACTTAAACCCGTTACGTGCAAAGCGCGTTGCAACGCTCGTGCATTTTTATTAGTAGCAATAGCCAACTGAAAGCCTGCCGCATGCAAGGCTGCAACCAAGGTTTGCGCGCCGGGTAACAAATAATGACCATGATGGCGTGTACTCATCGCATGTTGTATGGCCTGGAGTACTTGTTGCTGCTGGTGAAAAGTTGCGTTAGGAAATAATTGCACAAGCGCCTTGTCAATGCCGAGCGTTATTGCATGCCGTGCGGATCGCTCATCCCAAGGTGCCCCCCCCAAACGCCCTGCCTCTTTAGCCAGCAAATGCAAAACGCTGCCCAGCGGATCGCTAAGCGTTCCTTCCCAATCAAATACCACCAGTTGATAGCGACTAGACATGATTTTCTTCACTCCCAATGTTACGTAATGCAGCTAACGCTTGAGTAAATTGGTTATCCAATGCCGCTTGAAACGCATAGGGTACTCCGTTGAGGTTAAATTGAATGGAGCGTGCGTGCAAAAATAAGCGTGGCGGTAAGTTAGCCAATTCAGCGAGCAACGGTTTACTTGCGTATTTTTCATCACCCACGATAGCATGCCCTAAGTAAGCACTGTGCACACGAATTTGATGCGTTCGACCCGTTTTAGGGTATATTTCAACCCAGCAAGCCGCAGAAAAATTTTCCTTGAGCTGAAAGAGCGTTTCAGAAGGTTTACCGTCTGGACTGACTCTGACCATTCGCTCACCGGATTGCAAGGTATTTTTTTGTAACCGCTGGTTAACGAAGCAATGGCTTGCTCCAAGCCAACGACCAGTTAGAATAGCCCAATACTTCTTTTCAACACATCGCGCGACCAACTCAGCTTGAAGTGCGCGCAGCACACTACGTCTCTTTGCCAAAACTAAACAACCTGAAGTATCCCTGTCGAGGCGGTGCACTAACTCCAAATACGTTAAATCAGGTCGTAAGGAGCGTAATGCTTCAATAACACCAAAGCTTACCCCACTGCCACCATGCACAGCAATTCCTGACGGTTTATTGATCACCAGCAATTGAGCATCTTCATGCACAATACTACTTAATAACGATACTCTACTCTTTTGGCTCACAAAAAACGATTTTTCTGGAGCGTAGCGCACCGGCGGAATACGAATCAAATCACCGAGTGCTATGCGAGACGATGGTTTGGCGCGTTTTTTATTCACCCGCACTTCGCCGGCACGAATCAGGCGATAAATATGACTTTTGGGTACCCCTTTTAAGAACCGCAATAAATAATTATCTAGCCGCTGGCCCACTTCTTCAGCTAGAATGGTTTGGTACTGCACATGACTCATGATTTAACCTGTTTGCTCAAGATGATTTTTTTGGTAACATACGTACTATGCGGGAGATCCGCGAACGAATTATAACGCATAATGCAGCGAATCGTTTAAAATGATTACGTGCTTCTCTTATTTACATTCAAAAATAAAAGAAGCAACCCTAACTAGAGCTGAATTGAATACTTACTTTTCAACACGTTACGCAAGTGAATTTACTCATCAACCCTTCAAGGTTTGGGTCACATACCAAGATCCTTTTGCAATTCCTTCTGACGTTGAATCTATTCATTCATGCTTATTTTTGAGAGAACACCATGGAAAAAATTCTAATTAATGCAACCCAAGCGGAAGAGGTTCGCGTTGCCCTTGTCAAAGATAAACAGTTATACGACTTAGACATTGAGTGTCCTGCCGAAATTAAGAAAAAAGGTAATATTTATAAAGCGGTGGTCACCCGTCGTGAACCCAGCCTCGATGCAGTCTTTGTTGAATACGGCTCGAAACGACAAGGTTTTTTACCACTAAAAGAAATCGCACCCAATTATTGGCTTAAAACGCCGGTCGATGATGAAAAATTACCCATTACGTCGTTGTTGCGAGAGGGGCAAGAATTATTAATTCAAGTAGAAAAAGAAGAGCGCGGCACCAAAGGGGCTGCATTAACCACTTTTATTACCTTGGCAGGTTGTTATTTAGTACTAATGCCTAACAGTCCTCATTCAGGTGGAATTTCCCGTCGAATCGAAGGTGATGAGCGCGATGAATTAAAAGAAACATTACATGCCTTAGTGCTCGACGAACACATGGGCGTTATTATCCGCACCGCCGGTGTGGGTAAAAGCCAAGAAGAGTTACAAAACGACTTGGATATGTTGTGCAACCAATGGCAAGCGATACAAAATGCTTACAAGACTCAGCTGGCGCCATGCCTTATTCATCAAGAAGGTGACGTTATTATTCGAGCCATTCGCGATAATTTGCGCAAATCGGTCAGCGAAATTATCATTGATGATCAAGTCACTTATGTCAAAGCGCGGCACTATATTGAGCAAGTTAAGCCCGATTTTCTGCCTCACCTCAAATTGTACAATAGTACGATTCCACTGTTTAATTTTTATCAAATCGAAAGTCAAATCGAAACGGCTTATCAACGTGAGGTGTTGCTACCATCGGGTGGAGCCTTAGTCATTGACCGAACTGAAGCGCTGGTCTCAGTTGACATTAACTCGGCTAAAGCAACCGGGGGGACTGACATCGAGGCCACCGCACTCAACACCAATTTAGAAGCCGCTGACGAAATCGCTCGTCAATTGCGCCTCCGCGACTTGGGTGGTTTAATTGTGATCGATTTCATCGATATGAGTGCGAGCAAAAATCAACGTGACGTGGAAAATCGTCTGAAAGAGGCGTTAAAAGCGGATCGAGCGCGTATTCAGGTTGGACGTATCTCGCGCTTTGGCTTATTG
>DAIDLK010000099.1 GCA_027449525.1 Legionellaceae bacterium
GTTTCGCTGGGTTGCGTCCCGGCGAGGCGTACGCGCTCGATTGGACGCATGTGAATTTGGATGGCGGCAGCCTCGCCGTCGTGCGCAGCTGGGACGGCAAGCAATTCCAGAAGCCGAAGACCGCGGCGGGTGAACGCGTGGTGCCGCTCTCTTCCTGGTTGGTGGAAGAATTGCGCACCTACCGGGCCGACGGCGGCTCCGGCCTCGTGTTCTGCACTAGATCAGGTAAGCCGCTCAGCGCCAGCAATCTGCGCCGCGACGTTTGGTTACCGCTGAAGAAGCGCGCCGGTGTGCGCGACCTCGATCTGTACTCGTTGCGGCACGCCTTCGCGACGCTCGCCCGCACCGCCGGCGAGGCGAGTTTCAACGTCGCACGCGCGCTTGGGCATTCGAAGTGCGGGCCTCGTGGATGCCGTCTACGCGGCGCATACGCTGCCCTCCGGCCTCGCTGGCGTTGCGGAGGCGGTCACGGCACGCGCCCTCGGCGTGAAGCCGCAGCCGCGGGTGATCGACGGCGGGAGGCAGGACGTTAGCCAGCCGTTAGACGAGGCCGGCGGCAAGGGCGGCGAACATGCCGCAAGTCGTTGATTTAATTGGTGGGCCGTGTAGGGATCGAACCTACGACCAAGAGATTAAGAGTCTCCTGCTCTACCAGCTGAGCTAACGGCCCGTATTGTGTCGCGGCAGGCGCCCTGAGGCGTCTTCCGCCAGATCTGGGGTGGACGATGGGACTCGAACCCACGACAACCGGGATCACAACCCGGGGCTCTACCAACTGAGCTACGCCCACCATAATCACCTAATTTTAAACCAGAAAAAGATCGTACTCTGCTTGACGTATGGCACGCCCGGCAGGATTCGAACCTGCTACCCTCGGCTTAGAAGGCCGATGCTCTATCCAAATGAGCTACGGGCGCATTACAATAATGGTCGGGGTGGAGAGATTCGAACTCCCGACATCCTGCTCCCAAAGCAGGCGCGCTACCAGACTGCGCTACACCCCGCGACCCGTCCTCAAGGACAGAAAGCGATGATAACCAAGAGTACTGATTTGGTCAAGTAATTGTACTCACATAAAACTATCGGTATATTCTTTTCATTTACCTAGAGACCAAGCTGCCATTATGTCCACTCATCTTCGCTACCTGACCGCTAAACGGATCACGCTAATTGGTGCCGCAGTTAATGCCGCACTCGGCTTGATCAAGCTGATGGGTGGTCTGCTGTTTCATTCACATGCCCTTGCGGCCGACGGGTTGCATTCATTTGCTGATTTAATCACTGATAGTATGGTTCTATTGGCCGCAAAATACAGTAACCAACGTGCCGATGAGCGTCATCCTTACGGTTATCAGCGTATTGAAACTGCTGCAACGTTTTTCTTAGCGTTGTTGCTCATTCTGACGGGAATTGGCATTGGTTGGGAAAGCACCTCTTTGCTGATCAATCCCCCTGATAACAAGCCTCAAATCTGGGCTTTACCCATTGCACTTGTATCCGTTCTAGCGAACGAAGGATTATTTTATACCACTCGCACTGTCGGTGCCCGCATCAATTCCAGCTTATTGGTTGCCAATGCCTGGCATCATCGTTCAGACTCTGCCTCCTCGTTTGTCGTGCTGGTTAGTCTGTTGAGCAGTTTAGCGGGGCTCCACTATTCAGACGCCATCGCCGCACTGATTGTTGGCCTCTTGATCGTTCAGATGGGCGTATCATATGCCTGGAATAGCATCAAAGAATTAGTTGATACCGCAATTGATCCCCTACAATTAGCTGAAATCGGGCAATCCATTCAGCGCATCGATGGCGTTATCAAAATTCATCAATTGCGCAGCCGCATGATGGGCCCCGATATTTTTATCGATGTGCACATTCAAGTATCTCCCTTTATTTCGGTATCAGAAGGACACTTCATTGCGCAACATGTGCATTATCAGCTGATGAAACAAGTTCCGACCATAAAAGATGTCACGGTCCATGTTGACCCTGAGGACGATGAAATTAATCCACCATCGCTGCATCTACCTAACAGGGCAACTTTAGAACGCCAGTTGCTTGAACCTTGGCGCGAGCAGTTTCCAGCACTGCAAAGCTGGACGATTCATTATCTAACCGGCACGATTACGCTCGATCTCTTTGCATCCCACTGGACTGAGGCGATGCAACAATCGATGTGGTCAGATTGTGCGCAAATCAACCTGCCGTTGCAGCTGCATTTTTTTCTCATCACAGCAGTTAGCTAAAAAAAACTTGCCAAATGGAATAAGTACAAATAGTATTCATCTCTTTGTTGCAGAGAACCACCGTGCTTAATACAGCAACATTAAATTTGTTTTTTGCCGGCGTTGCTGTGCTAGTTATTATGTCGGCAGGTTGGTTACCATTCAAACAGCGCCTAACTACCACTCACGTTGACTTACCGATTGGTGAGACCCTCGCAACGGGCGTATTCTTAGGTGCTGCGCTGCTGCACATGCTACCCGAGTCAAACAATCTCTTCCTTCAGCAAGGCTACCATTATCCGTATGCCTACTTAATAACTGGTGTCACGTTTTTATTGTTCTTGTGGTTCGAACATTTAGGCCAAGAGTTATATCATCATCACGGTAAGAGCCATTCTGCCTTTGCCCTAGTGGCTTGGCTGATGTTATCGATGCATTCTTTAGTACTGGGTACTGCATTAGGCTTAAGTCACGACTACCCAACTCGCATCATGCTGTTTCTTGCTATTATCACGCATAAATGGGCAGAAAGCTTCTCGATTGCCGTGCAACTGAATAAAAGTACATTGAGCGTGCGCAATAGTTTCATGTTTTTTATTATTTTTGCATGCATGACGCCATTCGGCATTTGGATTGGCTGGATGTTTGAAGGCGGCGTGCTCACAAACTCCTTGATTGACCCAATCTTAATTGCCATTTCCACCGGAACATTTCTATACTTAGGTACCTTACATGGCTTAGAGCGCTGTGTCATGGTTGAGCGATGCTGCAATCTGCATGGTTTTAGCTACGTCATCATCGGTTTTCTACTCATGGCGATGGTCGCAGCTTATGTTTGAGTCTTATCGCACAATACCGCGGGTTGCTTCACGCAATGCTTGTATCATGGCGTTTACCTCAGGACATTCTGTGACCAATGGCTCAAGTGCTGCAATTGCCTGTTGCACCGTCAAGCCACGACGAAAAATAATACGATAAGCTCGCCGCAATAAATCCACGGTTTGAGAACTAAAACCACGCCGCTTTAAGCCAACAGTATTGATCCCATGTGCCGAAGTAGTGTGCCCGGCAATCATCACGTAGGGCAATACATCTTTTGATACATAAGTAGCGCGCGCTATAAACGCATAAGCTCCTACTTTACAAAACTGATGAATTGCTGCATATCCACCAATTATGGCGTAATCATCAACCGTAACGTGCCCCGATAAGGCGGAATAGTTAATCATCGTGATGTGATCACCCAAGAAGCAATCATGTCCTATGTGCGTATAAGCCATACAGAAATTGTGATGACCAAGGCGTGTCAGGCCTCCACCTTTAACAGTACCACGACTAATCATACAAAACTCTCGTATGGTATTATAGTCACCGATTTCTAACTGCGTCGGTTCACCTTGATACGTAATGTCCTGTGGTTCATCACCGACTGAAGCAAATTGAAAGATTTTATTGTATTTACCAATTCGAGTGGGTCCTTGAATGACCACGTGCGGCCCAATCCAAGTCCCTTCGCCTATTTCTACATTCGCACCAATCATAGTGCCTGGTCCTACTACAACATTTTCACCCAACTGAGCCGAAGGATGAATGATTGCATGTTCACTTATCACGTTTTATTTCCTTTACTGCACTCATTAAATCGGCAGAACAAGCCAATTTATCCTCCACAAACGCTTTTGCATGCATCCGCCAAAAACCACTCTTGCGAGTCAATGATTTAAGCTCAAGACGCAGAACATCACCTGGGGTAACTACATGCTTAAATTTTGCATTATCTATGCTCGCAAAAAAATAGAGAAACTCATGACCAGACTGAGGATTAAGCGATAAATTAGACAAGAGCGCACCTGCTTGAGCTAGTGCCTCTAAAATTAACACGCCCGGCATGATGGGATTGCCAGGAAAATGTCCCACAAAAAAAGGCTCATTCATCGTCACAGCTTTGATTGCCGTAAGGTAGTCAAACTCAACATAATCTAAAACTCTATCCACCAACAAGAACGGATGACGGTGTGGTAGTAGTTCAATAATTCGATTAATGTCAATTACTTTTGTCATAAAAAATCCTCTTGCTCAACCGGTGCATTGGTTAGTCGCCCCCCCAAAGCACCGATAACAATCCTCAATAACTATTGAATTTCCTGCATGACCTTTGCCGTTACATCCAATTTATCGAGACTAAATGGCGCGGCATCTTTTTGGAAAACAACATCATAACCTTCATTTTTCGCCACTTTTGCAATGGCTGAGCGAATTTTATTATAAAAATCTTCCGACACCATATTTTCTAATTCTATTGCCAATTCTATTGGTAAAGGCATATTTATCCCTTTAATTATTAAATCTTTTGCTTTTTTTATTATATTATCGAAACAT